>NZ_CANPVT010000024.1 GCF_947581735.1 Candidatus Palauibacter soopunensis | reverse complement strand
TCGGGTTGATCGAGTAGACCGCGAACCCGTGGTCCATGAGGCTCTCGACGACCGGCCCGTGCGGAACTTCGATCGCCACCGGGATGTCCTCCGGGGCAGACCCTCCGGACTTGGCGGCGATCCACTCGGCCATCTGGGCCAGACCCGCGCCTCCGTGGCGGAAGATGCGTTCCTCCCGCTTCGAGCCGTCTCCGCCGACCACGCAGACGTGGTGCGCTTCCGATGCCCAGTCCACGCCGGCGAACCAGGCCTTGGGTTCTACCATGCTCCCTCCCGTGTGAAGGTGTCGCTTGACAGCGAAGGCCTTGCCGCGATGCTCGCCAATCCCTGTACTGGCGCTCGATGGCGCGAACTCCCCACTGGGCATCCATCGCGGCTTCCGGATCGGGGTACAACTCCCGTGTAGGTGCTCGGTGGCACAGGTAGGCTGTGGTTACTCCCGGCCCGGTAGCCTGTCGCTCTTGTTAGAGTCCTTCGATCTAACGTGAAACCCGCTCGAATGGGTACATCAGGGGTACAGGGTATGCTGGCTTGACGCCCTAAGACTACGTCAAGCCAGCCGGGCGACCGCCCGCAAGACCCTCCCGAGCGCCGCCCGAAAACGTTGTTGGCCGGGCCGTCGCGGGCAAGCTCCTCGGCCTCGTCGTCGCCAGCCTCAAGGACGGGGAGGGCGATCGGCCCGTCTCCTGACTCCTCGGGACTGCGCCACGCTCTGCCGAGCGCTCGGTTTCCGGCCTACCCCTACCCCTCGGAGACCCGAGATCATGCGTTAGAGGCCATCCTGTGGCCCGTAGATCCCCCGAAACGCCCCCGGTGCGACCGAAAACGGGCTCTGAACCGCGTCTTGGGCTGCGACACGTCCAATCAAGCCCCGGAGTCCGCTCTCCGGCGCGAGACATGCTCTGCCCACTCATCCATGAGCCGACGCCGACGCTCGAACAGGTCGGATCGCATGTAGGCGGCCTCCACCTTGTTCTTCACGATGTGCGCCAGCGCCGCCTCGACCACCTCCCGGGGATGGTCGGTCTCCTCGGCGGCCCAGTCCCGAAACGATGACCGGAAGCCGTGCGGCACCGCCGCGATTCCCAGCCTTTCGAGCATCTGGCGAACCTGCTTCTCGGCAAGCTCCCGTCCGCGCCCTCTCGCGAAGACGATGGAACCCTCGCCGTCCAGCCTCCGCGCCTCGTCGAGGATCTCCAACGCCCGCCCGCACAGCGGAACCCGGTGCTCGCGTCCGGCCTTCATGCGCTTCGCCGGGATCGTCCACACGCCCTCCCCGTGGTCCATCTCCGGCCACACGGCCCACCGCACCTCGCCCCACCGAGCCGCCGTCAGGACCAGAAACTCGAAGGCCAGCGTGACGACGGGCGGCGAGTCGGAAGCCCTGACCTTCTCAAGGGCCGCCGCGACCTCGCGGTGCGGGAGCGCCTTCATGTGCTTCACCACATCGTTCTGAGGACCGAGGACTCGCCCGATGCGGTCGCAGGGGTTGTCGGGCCGCAGTTCCATCGCCACGGCCCATTCCAGGACGGCGCGCATACGGCGGCGCAACGTCCGGGCCGTCGGGGGCTTGACGTGCCAGATCGGTGCGAGAACCTCGTAGATGTCCGCCCCCGTGACCTCCGTGACCGGCATCTTGCCGATTCGTCCGAACGCGAAGCGCTCCAGACTGCTCAGCCAAGCCCTCGGGTACTTCGGATTGCGCCAACCGGCCTTCTGCTGCTCGACGACTTTCACGGCGGCCTCGGCGAAGGTGGGGACGCCCCGCGCCCGGCGCTTCTCGGCGAGCGGGTCCCCGCCCTCGCGGGCGAGCTTCCGGTTGGCCCGCGCCTTCTCCCGCGCCTCGGCCAGCGAGACAAGGGCGACGCTGCCGAGCCCGAGCTCCCGCCGCCGTCCACGGATCACGAGCCGTTGGATCCAGCTGCGGGCTCCGCTGGGCTGGACGTAGAGGTACAGCCCGTTGCCATCGGCGTGTCTGCCGGACGGAGCGGAGCGGATGAAAGCGGCCGACAGGGCCTTGTGGGGATGGCGGCCCTTGGGCTTGGTCTTACGAGGTTTCGGGCCGGTGTTCGTTCCAGTACTCATCCCCACATAATATGGGGGATGAAGCCGGATTGCAAGGGACGGCGTTAGCTGATGGTGTCGGTGAAATAGTCCCATAAAGTGTTGTCATTACTGGACTATATGAACCTTCACGAACATCTTGGGACGTTGTTGGACCTCAAGTGGCGGTAAAGGTGACGGTGACGGTGCTGCCGACGAACGACGCGCCGATGCCCGTCGGCACGATCCCGGCGCAGTCGCTCGAGGAGGGCGGGGATCCCGCCCGCATCGAACTGTCGCCGTTCTTCCTGGACGCGGACGGGGACGTGCTCGCGTTCGGCACGGTGTCGTCCGACTCCTCGGTCGTGCGCGCCACGGTCGCCGGCAGCGTGCTCACGCTCGTGCCCACGGGCTACGGCAGGGTCGTGGTCGTGATCGCGGCCAGGGACGCGGGCGGCCTCACGGCCACGCAGGCCGTGGCGGTCAGCGTGTCGGACGGGGCGGCGCGCGGCATGGTGTCGCATGCCCTGGCGGGCATGGCCCGGTCGCATCTGGCGAGCGCCCGCATGACGCTCGGCCGGCGCCCGATGGCGAGCCGCTCGGACGCCTCGCGCCTCTCGCTGATGGGCCGCGACGTACCGCTCAGCCTGAACGAGGCGAAGTCCGCCGCCGAGCAGCGGTGGCGGGGCTGGCTCTCCGGCATCACCTCCCGCGCCATGTCGCAGGCAAGCGGGGTCGCCGGCGGCAGCATGCCGGACTCGGCCGGCCGTCGCGCCGCCGGCAGCGACATGACCCTCGGCGATCTCTTCCGCTTCGGCGACCTCGTCGGCGACCTCACCCGCTTCGAGGGCGGACGCGACCCGCTTCGCGGCTCCGAGTTCCAGTTCGGGTTCGACGTCGGTGGAGGCGGCCAGGACGCCGGCGGCGGTGGCGGCCTGCGCTTCCAGCTCTGGGGCCAGGGCGACGTCCAGACCTTCCGCGGCGCCCCCTCCGACGGCGACAGCTACGACGGCGAGCTCAAGACCGGCTACGTCGGCGCGGACACGTGGCTCGGCAGCCGGTTCATGCTCGGCGTGGCGGTCGCGCGCAGCGAGGGCACCGGCGACTGGAGCACCGGCGCGACGAGCGGCGCGCTCCAGACCCGGCTCGTGGCCGTCCACCCGTACCTGCAGTGGAACAGCGGCGCGACCTCGATCTGGGCCATGGCCGGCGCCGGCCGCGGCGACGCGGACAACGTGCGCCACGAAAACGGACTCGCGGAGACGAGCGACCTCGGCCTGCGCATGGGCCTCGTCGAGCTGCGCCGGCGCCTCGCCGCGGGCGGCGGCTTCTCACTCGCCCTGCGCGCCGACGCCGGCTGGGCCGAACTCCAGACCGAGACCGGCAGCGAAACCCTCGACGGCCAGACCGCCGCCGTGGACCAGGTGCGCCTCGGCGCCGAGCTGTCCCAGCAGATCCGGCTCGGCGGCCTCACCCTCAACCCCTTCGGCGAAGCCCACGTCCGCCGCGACGGCGGCGCCGGCCAGCCCGGCACCGGCCTCGAACTCGTCGGCGGCCTCAAGGCCCAGGCCGGCTTCCTGCGCATCGACGCCCAGGGCCGCATGCTCGCCGTCCACTCCGCCTCCGGCTACGAGGAGCAGGGCTTCAGCGCCACCCTCAGCCTCGGCAGCCAGGGCGGCACCGGCCCGTCCCTCTCCGTCTCCCCCCGCTGGGGCGACCTCGCCACCGGCGGCGGCGGCGCCCTCTGGCAGGACCAGGTCTACAGCCGCTACGCCGCCGCCCCGGCCGCCGCGTCGTCCCCTGTCGCCCCGGCTGCCGCCGGCACTGCACCCGGCGCCGCACTCGCCCCCCGCGCCCGCGCCCGCGACCCATGGGCCGTCGACGTCCGCGGAGGCTACGGCATCCGGATCCCCGGCAACCACCTCCTCACGTGGTCCGGCTCCGTCAACCACTCCCCCATGGGCCCCCGCTTCACGACCGCCCTCCAACTCGGCTTCGGCGGCTCCTCCCGCCCCCGCCCCGAGACCCCGCCAGTTCCATAAGTGGCTGGGTTGGCCTCGCGTTGAGCACTCCGTATCCTCAGATATCCGCATCGCGAAGGGCACGGCCCCCAGGCCGAGGGAACGGGAGGAAGGGAAGATCGACGTGACGGAAGATCAGTACCAGCAGCTCATTAGCATCACGAAGGACAACAGCAGCAAGCTCGACCGCATCGATGAGAAACGTGTCGAGGTCCGGCGTTGAGATCACGTTGAGATGGAAACCGAACATTTACCGAAGATCGGGGTATGAGTGCGTACCCCCTTGGAACCCTGAGATTCGGATGAGAACGCCATGCACGACACGCCCGACGCCCCTGCCGCCCCGAACCCTGCCGCCCCGACCTCTGCCATCTCGATCCCTGCTGCCTCGCCCCCCGCTGTCTCGTACCGCGACCCCGTCGGCGACGAGATCGCCGAACTCTGCGCCCACATCGACGCCGCCCAGTACCGGCTCCTGACACTGCTGCGCCGCTACGACGAGGAGGAACTCTGGAGCGGGTGGCGCTCCTGCGCCCACTGGCTGAACTGGCGGGCCGGGATCTCCCTCGGCGCGGCCCGCGAGCGGCTGCGGGCGGCCCGCCGCCTCGCCGACCTGCCCCTGACCTCCGCCGAGATGGAGAAGGGACGGCTCTCCTGGTCGAAGGTCCGGGCGCTGACGCGCATGGCCACGCCCGAGAACGAGGCGCAGCTGGTCGAGTTCGCCCTCTACCACACGGCGAGCCAGGTGGAGCGTCTTGTGCAGGCGTGGAGAAGCGCGGAGGCCGCCTTCGCGGCGCGGGACGGGACGCCGGAGCTGGCGGAGCTGACGGATCGCCGCCACCTGACGGTCCGGCTGACGGCTGACGGCATGTACGAGGTCCGGGGCCTGCTCCTGCCCGAGGTGGGCGCCCTGCTCGTCGAGACGCTGGATGCGGCCGGCGACGAACTGCACCGACAGGAGCGCGCCATGAAGCTGGCGGCCGATACCGCCATGGGGGAGCCGGACCCGGCGGCGCCCGCGCCCCGGCCAACCCTCGCGCCCCGGCCAACCCAGGGGGAGCGGCGCCACGACGCGCTCGGGGCCTGGCTCGGGGGTCGCGCCGAGGCGAAGGTCCAACTGGTGGTCCACACCGTGGCCGGCGGCTCCGAAATCCTGGCCACGGAGGACGGCTCACACGTTCCCGTGGGAACGTCCAGGCGACTGATCTGCGACGCCGAAACCGTTGAAGTGAAGCGCGCGCCGGCCGGCTCGGTGCTGGACGTGGGCCGCCGCCAGCGGACCGTCGGATGGCGGCTCCGCAAGGCGCTCGACGTCAGGGACGGGGGCTGCCGCTTCCCGGGCTGCGGCTCGCGCTACACGCAGGCGCATCACGCCATCCCCTGGTCCGAGGGGGGCGAGACGAAGCTCGACAACCTGATCCTCCTGTGCCGGTTCCATCACAAGGCCGTGCACGAGGGCGGCTGGCGCGTGGAGATGGAGCAAGCGGGCGCGGCGCCGGGCGCGGCACGCTTCCGCGACCCGACCGGTTGCGTGGTACCGGCCGTGCCTCCGGCACGCGAGGACGTCAGGGCGCCCCGAACCGCCGATGCGGGGCTCCGGAACTGGCACCGGCAGAAGGGCATCGACCCCTGGACGGCGACGAGCCGCTGGCTGGGCGATCCCCTCGACCTCGACTGGGCCCTCTGGGTCCTCTGGGGACAGTACGACACCCGGCCGTTGGCGGCGTGAGGCCTGACTACGGCTGGGTGCCGCCGCCCCTCAGGATGAGCAGCGTGTCGATGGCCGAGGAGAAGGTGTCGAAATCGGCGGCGCCTCGGAGGGCCACGCTGTCGCCCAGGATGAAGTAGGGTGTGCTCGAGATCCCGGCCTGCGTGACGCTCGTGTAGTCGCGGAGCACGAGCGGGGCGAGCGTGCTGTTCCGGACGCAGGAGCCGAACGACTCGGGGTCGATGTCGATCTCCTCCGCGTACCCGACGAACAGCGCATAGGGGTCCGCCGCGCCGCTCCACTCGTCCTGGCGCTCGAACAGGATGTCGTGCATCGGCCAGAACTTGCCCGCGGCCCCCGCGCAGTAGGCCGCCTCCGTCGACACGAAGGCCTCCTGGTGTCCCGGATTCGCGTAGGCGATCCACAGGTAGCTGACCTTGCCCTCGGAGATGTAGGCGCTGTCGATCTTAGTCAGCGTCTGCTCGTGGAACTGCCGGCAGTAGGGGCACTGGAAGTCGGAGATCTCAACCACGCGCACCGGCGCGCCCTCTTCCCCCTTGATGCGGTTGCGGTCCGCGCGCTCGCGGGCCACCTGGGCATCCGGCGGCACGAAGGAGCGCTCCTGCGTGCCCCCGGCCTCGGCCTCGGTTGCGCAGCCTGCCGCGACGACGCTGCCGCAGAGCAGGCCGGCAACGGCTGCGAAGGATCCGAAGCTGGATCCGAAGGGTCCGAAACGAAATCTGGCGTTCAACCCGGTTCTCCCGGTGAGAGGTCGGCGGCGGCCCGATGGAGCGCCTCGAGCGCGTCGTCGAGGTGGCGCTCCTCCGTGTGAACGCTCCCGACGGACAACCGTACAGTATAACGCCCGTCGAGTTCGGTGTGCGAGAGAAACGAGCGTCCACCCGCATTAACCCGGGCGAGGATGTCGCGGTTCCACCGCCCCTCGCCCGCCGGGTCCCCCTCCCGCGCGGCCCGGAAGCAGACGGTGCTGAAGGAGACCGGCGCTGCGAGTTCGAACACGCCGCCCTCCACGAGCCGGTCCGCGGCCGCCTCGGCCATCGCGATGTGCCGGCGCATCGTCCCGGCCAGCCCGTCCGTCCCCACGCACCGGAACAGCATCCACAGCTTGAGCCCGCGGAAGCGGCGGCCGAGCGCGAGGCCGATGTCCATGAGGTCCGTCTCGTCGTCCTCCGACTCGAGGTAGGTCGGAGTCAGCGCGAGCGACGCCCGGAAGGGGGCCACGTCCCGGTACAGGAGCACCGAACAGTCAAGCGAGGTCCCCATCCACTTGTGGGGGTTGAGGACGATGGAATCCGCCGCCTCCCAGCCGCGAAAGTGCGCCCGCTGCCCGGAGACCATGGCCGCCGGCCCCGCGTAGGCCGCGTCCACGTGGAGCCAGACCCCGTGCCGGCGCGCGATCGCCGCCACCTCCGCGACGGGATCGACGCTCGCCGTCGAGGTCGTGCCGATCGTCGCGCACACCATGGCCGGCCGAATCCCGTTCTCGAGGTCGGCGACGATGGCCGCCTCCAGCGCCTCCGGGCGCATGCGGAAGGCGTCGTCGGTCTCGATGCGCCGGACGGACGCGCGGCCGAGTCCGGCGGCGATGGCGGACTTCTCCACCGAGGAGTGGGACTGTTCGCTGGTGTAGACGGCGAGGGCCGGCCCCCCGGGCAGGCCGTCGTCCCGAACCCCGTCCCCGGCGCCCTCGCGGGCGGCCAGGAGCGCCGTGAAGGTGGCGGTCGACGCCGTGTCGAAGATCAGCCCGGAGAAGGTGTCCGGGAGGCCGACGGCCTGCCGCAGCCAGTCCACCGCGGTGCGCTCGACCTCGGTCGCGGCGGGGGAGGTTCGCCACAACATTGCGTTCACGCCGACGGCGGCGACGAGGAGTTCCGCCGCGATGCTCGGCCCCCGCGTGGAACTCGAGAAATAGGCGAGGAAACCCGGATGATTCCAGTGCGTGAGACCGGAGACGATGTGCTCGTCGAAGTCGGCCAGCACGCGCTCGAACGGTTCGGGGGCGCGCGGCGGCGCCTTGGCCAGCGCGCGGCGCACGTCGCCCGGCGCGACGTCGGGGAGGACGGGCCGTTCCTCGACCCGCTTCCGGTAGTCGACGGTCCAGTCCGCCGCGCGCCCCAGCGCCGCGCGCAGCGTCTCCCCGCTCCAGTCCGTATGGTCCGGCATGCAAGCTCCTGACTCCCGCGAGGGCTCCCGCGAGTCGCTGTGGATTCTGTTGGCGGATCTCCGCGGCGCGATCGAGGAGGAGATCGAGGCGGTCGCGGCCGACCTCTCCCGCCGCCGCCTGGACCGGCCGATTCCGGCGCTCTCCGGACGCCTGCGCGGAGAGGCGGGCACCGGCTACCGCTACGCCTTCCAGATCGCGGGGGGAACATACGACATCCGCGCCGACGACCGCGTGCGCATCCACGCCGCCGGCCGCGAGGCGCTCGGCGTCGTCCACCGTTTCGACCGCACGCTCGGGCTCCTGCAGGCCGTGAGCCCGGACTGGCTCGGCGAACGCCTCGACGGCGCCGAACTCGAGTTCGATCCCACGTGGCTCCTGCGGGAACTCTCCACGCGGCTGGCCGAGGTGGGGCAGGATCCGGAGGAATACTTCCCGGACACCGTGCTCGGGGCCTTCGGACGCCTGCCCCCGCGCCTCGGCCGCGAGTCTCCGCGCCTCGACTCCTCCGCCGACCTCAACGGGCCGCAACTCGACGCCCTGGAACGGGTGCTCGGGAGCAGCGCCCAGCTCGTCTGGGGCCCGCCGGGGACCGGCAAGTCCCGCCTCGTGGCGCGCGCGGCGCTGGAACTCGCGCTCCGCGGCAGGGTGCTCGTCGCGGCGACGACCAACGGAGCCGTGGACGAGATCGCGCGCCGCCTCGCCGCCATCGCCGACCCGGCCCTCCTCGACCGCGACCGAATCATCCGCGTCGGGTTCGACCTCGGCGCCGCGCCCGACACGCGCATCGACCTGGGCGCGGCACTGGCGCGGCGGATCGACGGCGGCGCCGGCGGCGTGGACCGCACGCTCGCCGAGCACGAGGAGCAGCTCGGTGCCCACCCGCCGTCAGGGAGCCGAGAAGGTCGTCCCCCGGCCCTCAATCCCTACGCCCGCGCCGGACGCCTCCTCTCGCTCGCGCGTTCCCGCGGGAACGCGGAATCCGCCCGCGCCCTCGGCCGCGTCATGCTCGAGATCGCCCGCCAGGCCGAGGCCGTGCTGGAGGAGGCGGACATCGTCCTCACCACCTTCGCCCGGCTCTCGATCCGGGAGGAACTCCGCGAGCTGAGGTTCGAATCCCTCCTCATCGACGAGGCGAGCACCGCGCCGCTCCCCTACGTGGCGCTCGCCGCCTCCCGGGTCGCGGGCCCCGCCATCGCCGTCGGCGACTTCCAGCAGCTTCCCCCCGTCGTGTCGAGTACCGCCCCGGCCGCGGCCCGCTGGCTGCGCACGGACCTGTTCCGCGAAGCCGGCGTCGTGGGCGGGGCAGGGGCCGGCGCCGAGGCCGGGGGCGACCCCGAGGCGGGGGCCGCGCTCCCCTCCCCGAACGACGGGCTGTGCGCCATGCTCGACCTCCAGTACCGGATGGCGCCCGACATTCGCGAGTTGGTGAGCGGGTTCTTCTACGGCGGACGCCTCAGGGACGCCCCGGAGATCGCCGAGCGCGCGGCAGACGTCGCCGAGCGCGCAACCCGGCCGGCCGCCCTCACCGTGCTCGACACCAGCGGCCTCGAGCCCCGCGTCGAACGCGTGGACGGCTCGCGCCGCAACCGGACCCACGCCGAGACCGTGGCGGACTTCGTGGGCGCCGCGGCCCGCGACGGGATCGATGACATCGCCGTGGTCTCCCCCTACCGCGCCCAGACCCGCCACCTGAACGACCTCATCCGCCGCCGCCTCGGCCGCGCCGCCCCCGCCAACCTCGAGGTGAGCACGATCCACCGCTTCCAGGGACGGGAGAAGCGCCTCGTCATCATCGACACCGTGGACGCACCCCCCGGCCGCAGCTGGTTCCTCGACGAGCGCCGCAACCGCGACTTCCCCCGCCTCCTCAACGTCGCCCTCTCCCGCGCCCGCGAGCGCCTCGTCATCGTCGCCACCGTCGCCGGCCTCCGCCGCACCCTCCCCGGAGAAGCCCTCCTCAACCGCCTCCTCTCCCACGTCGAGCAGTCTGGCGCCCGCCTCGACGCCACCCCCACCGACCTCTGGCACGGCACCTGACCAAAATCCGATTTTGTCGCGCGGATCGCTGCAGGGAATGGCGGTTCGATGGATGAATTTTTGAAAAAAATACGACTGCGGCGTGTTCGAGGTTGACGACCCAAAAAGATCTTTTTAGAATCAAGGCGTGCTAAGGGAGGCGGCACCGACCGACCGGAGGTCGAGGCCGATGACCGCACCGCGAGTTGCCCGACGCGAGATCGCGAAACCGGGGCGCGAGTCCCGGGCCTGAGGGAGCGGAGTTCCGGCGACGGAACGAGGCGACCGAGGGAAGAGGGATCGAGCACAGCTGGTCGGCAGACGGTACCAGGCTCGCGGCGAGGTTCTGGAAGACCGCGCAAGCTACCAGGACCGGGCGGTAGTTGGCCGTAAACAAGCCTCCTCGCTCAGCCCCTGACACCTTCGGGTGGCCAGGGGCTGAGTGCATCTACCCATACGATCCGTCCCGTCCTCGATCTCCGGACTTCCCGGTGGAGCGTTCCTCGTGGGGGTCGCGCGGACGGCTGCCTAGCCCGGAACGATCGATGGGCGAACGTCCACCGGGATCTCCCCGTCGCATGCTCCTTCGGATCCGTCTTCCGGCTCGCGGGTCAAGCCGTGCGCGAGGGAGTTTCGTCGCTGCAGTCGGGGCTCATGTTTTTTCAAAAAAATGATGTCCATAAATTGTGGATATCCTGTCCAAAAAACGTGGATTTTGAAATCGGCCGGAAGTTCGATCGCAGGCGGAGTCGCCCTCGACCGAGTGCTGTCGCATCTTTTCGTCGTTCACCGCTTTTGGTGTGCTGTGCAAAACCGGCCCGCCGCGAACGGCCGGGGTCGGGAACGGGACGGCGCAATTGCGAGTCGTGATTCAGCGAGTCAGCCAGGCCCGCGTCCGGGTCGGAGGCGAGGTCGTCGGGGCGATCGGCCCCGGGCTCGTCGTCCTGGCGGGTTTCGCGCCGGACGACTCCGAGGCGACGATGGCCTGGATGGCGGACAAGCTCTGGGACCTGCGTCTGTTCGCGGACGCCGAGGGCCGCATGAACCGCTCCGCGCGGGACATCGGGGGAGCGCTACTCGTGGTGTCGCAGTTCACGCTGTACGGGGACG
The DNA here is from genome assembly GCF_947581735.1 of Candidatus Palauibacter soopunensis. Classification (NCBI taxonomy): domain Bacteria; kingdom Pseudomonadati; phylum Gemmatimonadota; class Gemmatimonadia; order Candidatus Palauibacterales; family Candidatus Palauibacteraceae; genus Candidatus Palauibacter; species Candidatus Palauibacter soopunensis. The sequence goes on along the minus strand of NZ_CANPVT010000024.1, from coordinate 139,046 downwards.
CGAGGAAAGGCCGGCGCCCCTCCTTCACGGGGGCGGCGCGGCCCGACGAGGCCCGGGCGCTCTACGACCGTTTCGTGGAGCTGTGCCGGAAGGGCGGCGAGGTCGCGGAGGGGGAGTTCGGCGCGATGATGGAGGTGGAGTTGGTCAACGACGGTCCCGTCACCCTGCAACTGGAGCGATGACGGTGCGGCCGCTGCGGATCGGCGTCATCGGCTCGGGAGACGCGGCGCCGGCGGAGGCGGGCCTGGCCCACGCCGTGGGAGCGGCCCTCGCCCGCGCCGGGGCCATCGTCGTCTGCGGCGGGATGGGCGGCGTCATGCGCGCGGCGGCGGACGGAGCCGCCTCGGAAGGGGGGACCGTGGTCGGGATTCTGCCCGGCGGCGACGCGCGGGCCGCGGCGGACGGGGTCACGATCCCGATCCCGACCGGACTCGGCGAAGCACGGAACGTCGTCGTGGCGCGGGCGTCGGAGGCCGTGGTCGCGATCGCCGGCGAATGGGGCACGCTCAGCGAAGCGGCCTTCTGCCGGAAGTTCGGCGTCCCCGTGATCGGACTCGCGTGCTCGCTGCCCGACGGCGTGGTCGACGAGACGGCCGAGGACGCGGCGGGAGCGGCGGCGCGCGCCCTCGACCTCGCCGCGGCGCGACGGGAGGGACATGCGCGACAGGCGGTGAACGAGTGACCGGATTCATCCTCTTCGGGAGCATTCTCGCGGTGCTGCTGGCCACGATCATCTGGGCCGCGATCCGCGCGGGCGAGGACACCGGCGCGTCGCTGGGCGCCGCCGAACGCCGCGACGCCGCCATCGAGGCGCTGCGCGACCTCGAACTCGAGTACCGCACCGGCAAGCTCGGCGAAGATGAGTACCAGGCCACGCGAGCCCGTCTCGAGCGCGCCGCCATCGACGCCCGCGACGCCGCTGCCGGAAACGCCGCCGCCACGGGACCGGCGAAGGCTTCCGCCCCCGAGCCCCCGGAGCCCGCGGCATCCCCCCGCCCATGCCCCGAATGCGCCGCCTCGCTGACCGGCGACGAAGCCTTCTGCCCCACCTGCGGAATCGACCTCACCCCCCCCGCCTGACCCACCCCCGCCGCCCCCAAGCGAGCCCGCCCACTATCTCTCGTCCCGAGGGCGGTTGAACCCCCGTTGAGACCTCGCTCCATCCTGATGTTGGACGGCCGGAATTCGCGCTTCGGGGCAAAAACCGAAGAAATTGCGAAAGGTCGTTCGGCGTGGTATTGTCAACGTCCGCCGCGGCGGGTGATCGAATCCCCGTCATCGGCCCTGCGGACCCCTCGGAAATCGGGAGAGCGTGACATGGGTGTGGAGATGGATCGGGAACAGAAGAAGGCGTTGTCCGTGGCCCTCAACCAGATCGAACGGGCCCACGGCAAGGGAGCCATCATGCGGCTCGGAACCGAGGGGGCGCGGGTGCGGATCCCCGCCATTTCGACGGGGGCGATCAACCTGGACCACAGCACCGGGATCGGCGGCATCCCGAGGTCGCGCGTGACCGAGATCTTCGGTCCCGAATCGTCGGGCAAGACCACCCTCACCCTCCACGTCATCGCGAACGCGCAGAAGGACGGCGGCGTCGCGGCGTTCATCGACGCCGAGCACGCGCTCGACGTGGGATACGCGCAGAAGCTGGGCGTCGATGTCGAAAACCTGCTCGTGTCGCAGCCCGACACGGGCGAGCAGGCGCTCGAGATCGCCGAGGTGCTCGTCCGCTCCGGCGCGCTCGACGTCATCGTGGTGGACTCGGTGGCCGCGCTCGTGCCGCGGGCCGAGATCGAAGGCGAGATGGGCGACTCCCACGTCGGCCTGCAGGCGCGGCTGATGTCCCAGGCGCTCCGCAAGCTCACCGGCGCGATCGGGCGCTCGAACACCGCCGTCATCTTCACGAACCAGATTCGCGAGAAGATCGGCGTCATGTACGGGAACCCCGAGACCACGACGGGTGGCCGGGCGCTGAAGTTCTACTCCTCGCTCCGGCTCGACATCCGCCGCATCGCCTCCATCAAGGAGGGGAACAACCTGGTCGGGAGCCGGACCCGCGTGAAGGTCGTCAAGAACAAGTGCGCGCCGCCGTTCAAGCAGGCCGAGTTCGACATCATGTTCAACGAGGGTGTAAGCCGGGAGGGTCTGCTCGTGGACATGGGCGAGAGCATCGGCATCGTGAGCCGCGCGGGCGCCTGGTACTCGTACGGCGGCGATGTCCGGCTCGGGCAGGGGCGCGAGAACTCGAAGACCTTCCTGCGCGAGAATCCGGACATCGCCGAGGAGATCGAGGCCCGGATCCGCGACGAACTCGGGATGACGATTCCGAAGCCGGACGCGGCCGAGGCCGAGGCGGCCGAGGCGGAAGCGGGCGCGAAAGAGTCGAAGAACTCCCGGCCGCCCTCGCAGCAGGCCGCCCGGCGCTGAATTCCGGCCCCGACCCCGGCACCACCGGGGAAATCACCGGCCTCGTTCCGGTCAAGCGCCGCTCCGGCTGGACCGAAGTCCAGTTGGACGGCGCTTCCCTCTGCCGGCTTCCGGACGAAGATGTGCATCGACTTCGGCTCGAAGTCGGGCTCCGGCTCGGATCCGCGGAACTGGACGCGGTCCACGCGGCGGGCGGGCGCGCCGAAGCGATGTCCGTCGGGCTGCGCTACCTTTCCGTGCGCCCGAGGAGTCGCCGGGAAGTGGAACGCCGGCTGTGGCGGGACCGGATCGACGAGGCCGCGATTCAACACGCACTGGAACGTCTCGCGGCGCTGGGGTATCTCGACGACGCGCAGTTCGCCGCCAGCTTCGCGCGGGATCGCATCCGGCTCCGGCCCTGTGGCACCCGTCGCATGCAGTCCGACCTTCTCGCCCGGGGTGTATCGCGGGAGGATGCGGACCGCGGCATCCGCGAGGCGATGGCGGACGAGGGCGCGACGGAGGAGGCGCTGCTCGAGCGCGTTGCGGCGGCGCGGGCGCGGAAGCTGACCGGGGCGGACCCGTCGAAGGCGCGTCGGCGGCTGTTCGACTACCTGGCCCGGCGCGGGTTCGCCCCGGGCAGCATTCGTGCCTGGATCGAGGTCAACTGGCAGGCTGAGGCGGATACACGATGAAGGCGGACGAACTCCGGCAGAGTTTCATCTCCTACTTCGAGCGGCAGGGGCACGAGCACCGGCCCAGCGGCCCGCTCGTCCCCGCGGATGACCCGACGCTCATGTTCACGAATGCCGGGATGGTGCAGTTCAAGGGCATCTTCACGGGAGAGACGGAGCGCCCGAGCCCCCCGCGCGCCGTCACCTCCCAGAAGTGCCTCCGCGTCAGCGGCAAGCACAACGACCTCGAGGAAGTGGGGCGGACCGCGCGCCACCACACCTTCTTCGAGATGCTCGGGAACTTCTCCTTCGGCGACTACTTCAAGCGCGACGCGATCGACTTCGCCTGGGAGTGGGTGACGGAGGACCTCGGCCTGGAGCCCGGCCGCCTGTGGGCCACGGTCCACCACGACGACGATGACGCCTTCAAGCTGTGGCTGGAGCGCACGGCGATCCCGGAGTCGCGCCTCCGGCGCATGGGGGACAAGGACAACTTCTGGCAGATGGGCGACACGGGTCCGTGCGGCCCTTGCTCGGAACTGCACTACGACCTGCGGACGGAGCGCGACGACCGCATCACCGACGCGCAGTTCGAGGCGGCCGGCGAGGCGGACCAGATCATCGAGTTCTGGAACCTCGTCTTCATGCAGTTCGACCGCGCGCCGGACGGGACGGACACGCCGCTCCCCGCGCCCTCGATCGACACGGGCGCCGGACTCGAGCGCATCGCCGCGCTGCTGCAGGGCGTGGGGACGAACTACCACACGGACCTCTTCCTCCCGATCATCGAGGCGGCGGAGGAGGGGCTCGGGATCGAGTACTCGCGGGCGCCCGAGGACTGGGACGACGGCGTCGCCTTCCGCGTGCTGGCGGATCACGCGCGGGCCGTGGCGTTCCTGCTCGCCGACGGCGTCTTCCCCTCGAACGAGAAGCGGGGCTACGTGCTGCGCCGGATCCTGCGCCGGGCGGTCCGGCACTACTGGCTGCTGGGCCGGCGCGACCCGCTCCTGCACGACCTCGTCGGCGTCGTGGCGAACCGCATGTCGGCCACCTTCCCCGAGTTGGAGGCACGGCGGGAGCACCTCCTCTCGACGACGCGGGCGGAGGAGGAACTCTTCCTCTCGACCATCGAGGGCGGCATGCGTGAGATCGACCGCGCGATGCCGCAGGGAGGCTCGGGCACGGTCGCGGGCGACGTCGCCTTCAAACTCAAGGACACCTACGGCATCCCCGAGGATCTCACCGGCCTCATCGCCCGCGAACGCGGCTACGGCGTGGATTGGAAGGGTTTCGACGAGGCGCTGGAGGCCCAGCGCACCCGTTCGCGCGGCGCCGTCGAGTCGACGGGGGCCACCGCCGCCGCCGGGTTCGGGGGCGGTCTCACGATCATCCCGTCCGGCACGGATGCGAAGCAGGAGTTCGTGGGATACGGGGACCTCGAAATCGAAACGGACTGCCGGCGCTGGTCCGGTGACGGACGGCACGCGTTCCTGCTCGAACGGAACCCCTTCTACCTGGAGAGCGGCGGGCAGGTCTCCGATACCGGACGCGTCGCGGGAGACGGTTGGGCGGTCGACATCTCCGCGGTGTGGGGCGCCGACGACCGGACCGTGGTCGCGGGATCGCTGGCTGAAGGCGCGCTTCCCGAAGCCGACGGCGTGGTCGAGGACACCGTGTGCGCGCAGGTGGACCCGGCGCGGCGCGAGACGGAGCGCAATCATACGGCGACGCACCTCTTGCACGCCGCGCTCCGCAACCGGCTGGGCGAGCACGTGCAGCAGGCCGGATCGCTCGTCGCTCCGGACCGGCTGCGCTTCGACTTCAGCCACCGGGGTCCGCTGACGCCGGACGAACGGGCGGACATCGAGGCGGAGGTGACGGAGGCGATCCTCGGCAACCACGACGTCGACGCCTCGCAGCGGGACTACGACGAGGCGATCGCGGCCGGGGCCATGGCTCTGTTCGGAGAGAAGTACGGCGACATCGTGCGCGTGATCGAGGTTCCGGGCCTCAGCCTGGAGCTGTGCGGCGGCACGCACGTTCGCACCACGGGCCAGGTCGGGACGTTCCGGATCGTGTCCGAGACGGGGGTCGCGGCCGGGATCCGGCGCATCGAAGCGGTGACGGGGCAGGGGGCCTACCGGCGCGAGTTGGAGCGGGACCGGCTGCTCACGGAACTGGCGGACCGGCTGCGCTGCCAGCCGTCGGACCTGGCGCTCCGCATGGACCGGCTCCTCGAGGAACGCGACGCGCTCGCCGAAGAAGTGCGCGGGCAGCGGGGAGATGCGGCGGAACGGCAGTTGGAGACGCTGCTCGCGGGCGCCGCGGGCGCGGCCGACGCGAACGGGGCGCGCTTCGTGTCCGGACGCCTGGAGGTGCCCGCCGGCACGGACCTCGGGGCGCTCGGCGATCGCCTGCGCGGCGGGATGGGGTCGGGCGCGGCCGTCGTTCACGTCGTGTTCGCGGACGAGGACCGGCACGCGTTCATCTCCGTCGTTTCGGACGACCTCATCCGGCTCGGCGTGAAGGCGGGAGACCTCGTGCGCGTGTCGAGCCGCGCGACGGGTTCCGGCGGCGGCGGCGGCGCGCGCTTCGCGCAGGGCGGCGTGGGCGATCCGTCGCGAACGGAGGACGGGCTCGGAGCGGCCCGGGCCTGGGCGTCCGAGCGGGTGCCCGCCCTGTCCGGTGGCTGACGTGCAGGTCGGTGGCTGACGTGCCGGCCGAATCCGGCCCCCTCACGCTCGAGACCTGGCTCGCGGGGCGGCTCGAGTCCGCGCCGCCGGAGCTGGCGGAAGCGGTGTGGCCGCTGGTTCGGGGGCGCCTGGCCGACGGCGAGGATGGACTCGTCCACGCGGCGCTCGTCGCGCTGGAGAACGCGGCGGACGGAGAGGCGGACCGCTCGGAGGCGGTGACCCTGCTCGCCGCGGATGCGATCCTCACCTACGCGCTCGAGGCGGCCGCGGATCCGGCCCTGGGAGGGAGCGCCGCACGGGCACGCCGGCTCGCCGAGCGGGCGGGTCCGGGCGGGCTGATCGGCGCACAATTCGACGAGAACGATTCGACAAGGAGGAGATGACGGAATGACAGCGACGGTGCCGGGGTTGCCCGGCCTCGCGGGCAAGCGCGTGCTCGTCACCGGAGGTTCGCGCGGGATCGGACGCGCGACCGTGCAGTGCCTCGCAACGTCCGGCGCGTCCGTCGGCATCGCCTACCACCGGGCGGAGGCGGAAGCGCGGCAGGCGGTCGAGGAGGCGAACGCGCTCGCCCCGGACGGGCGCCACTGGTGCGCCGGCGCGGATCTCGCCGACCCCGCCGAGTGCAGGACGCTGTTCGAGCGCGCGGACGCCGAGTTCGGCGGACTGGACGGGTTCGTGGGCAACGCCGGCATCTGGAACGTGGACCCCCGGCCGATCGAGTCGCTCGAGGCGGACGAATGGCGACACATGATCGAGACGAACCTCACGTCGATCTACGCGGGCACGCGCGAGGCGGCGCGTCGCATGGGCGCGGACGGGAGGATCGTCCTCGTCTCCTCGACGGCGTCCCAGCGCGGCGAGGCGGAGCACAGCCACTACGCCGCCTCGAAGGGGGCGATCAACGCCTTCTGCAAGTCGGTCGCGACCGAACTCGGCCCGAGATCGATCAACGTGAACGCCGTCGCCCCCGGCTGGGTCGACACGGACATGTCCTCGCCGGCGCTGCAGGGCGAGGCCGGGCGCGCCGCGCTGGCCCTCATTCCGCTCAGGCGCGTCGCGACGGCGGAAGACATCGCCGGACCCATCTGTTTTCTCCTCTCCGACGCGGCCCGGCACATCACGGGAGAGATCCTCAACGTGAACGGCGGCAGCGTGCTGTGCGGCTGAGCGTGTCGTGAGGCTGAGACCGTCGTGAGGCCGAGACTGCCGTGAGCGCGATCGATCCGGGCCGATTCTCCCCCCCGCCCGGGTTCACCCGCACCGCGGAAAAGCTCGAGGCCGCGGGTTTCGAGGCCTGGGCCGTGGGCGGCGCGATCCGCGATGCCTACGTCTCCCAGATCGGAGGGACGCCCGACCTGCCCGAGCCGGGTTGGGAGGACCTGACGACGGACGCGCGGCCCAATGACGTCATGCGCATCTTCCGGCGGACGGTCCCGGTCGGCGTGTCGCACGGCACCGTGAAGGTCCTCGACGGGGACGACGGATACGAGGTGACGACGTTCCGGCGCGATGTCGAGACGGATGGCCGCCACGCACGGGTGGCCTTCGCCGATTCCATCGGGGAAGACCTGAGCCGCCGCGACTTCACGGCGAACGCGATCGCCTGGCGTCCCGCCTCCGGCGAGGTGCGCGACGAGTGGGACGGCGCGGAGGACATCGAGGACGGGATCCTGCGCGCCGTGGGAGAGCCCGAAGCGCGCTTCCGCGAGGACTACCTGCGCGTCCTGCGCGGCTTCCGGTTCGCGGGACGCTTCGAGTGGGCCGTGGAGGCCCGCACGGACGAGGCGATGCGGGAGGCCGTCGACGGCCTGTCCGGGCTGTCGGCCGAGCGCGTGCGCGAAGAACTGCTCAAGGTCATGGCGGACCCGAAGCCCTCGGCCGCGCTGGAACTGTACGCGGACTGCGGGGCGCTGGGCCACTGGTACCCGGAGCTGCTCGGGCTCGCGGCCGACGGCGACGCGTGGCGGTCCGCGCTCGGCGCCGTCGATGCGGCCCCGGCGCAGGCGGCCAACGTGCGCGTGGCGAGCCTGCTCGTGTGCACGTCCGAAACGCCCGAGGGGCGGGCCGAAGCCGCCGAGTCGCTGCTGGCCCGGCTCAAGTTCTCCAACGCGGACCGGCGCCGCGTCGCGCGGCTCGCCCGGCTGTACCTGCCCTTCGTCGGGGCGCTGGACTCCGCGGCGGAGCACCGGCGCTGGCTCGCCGCGGTCGGCGACGCGTGGGAGGACCTGTTCGAGCTGCACTTCGCCGTCGCCCGCGCCGCCGGAGAGCCCAGGGCGGAGCGCTACCTGGAGGCGACCCGCGAGCGCGTCCGCGAAGAGCGCGAGGGCAACCCGGCGCTCGACCTGGCGGGTCTCGCGGTCAAGGGGGACGACCTCCTCGCGCTCGGCATGTCGCCGGGCCCGATCGTGCGCCTGCTGCTGGAGGAGTTGCTCGAACAGGTCATCGAGGACCCCGGCCGCAACGAGCGCGAGACGCTCCTCGAAGAAGCCCGCCGGCTGATCGAAATCGGCGCGCTCGCGGAAGCCTCGCGCCCGCCCGACGCCGATGACTGACGAGCCGAGCCTGTTCGCCGGCACGGAACCGCGCGCCGAGCCCGCGCCCGAGGACGCGTCCGGGCCGGGGGCCACCGGAGCCCGGGATGCCGCCCTGGCCGATTCGCCGCTCGCCGCCCGCATGCGCCCGCGGCGGCTGGCGGAGTTCGTCGGACAGCCGAAGCTCGTCGGCGAGGGCCGGCCCCTGCGTCAGCTCATCGAGAGCGGACGCGTCCCGAGCCTCATCTTCTGGGGTCCGCCGGGCACCGGCAAAACGACCCTCGCCGGGCTGCTGGCCGGCCGGATGGAAGCCGCGTTCGTCCCGTTCTCCGCCGTGACCGACGGGATCCCCCGCGTCCGCCGCGTGCTGGAGGAGGCGAAGGCGCGCCGCGCCGCCACCGGCCGCGGCACCGTCCTCTTCGTCGATGAGATCCACCGCTTCAACCGGGTGCAGCAGGATGCCCTCCTTCCGCACGTCGAGCGCGGGGCCGTCACCCTCATCGGGGCCACGACGGAGAACCCCAGCTTCGAGGTCGTCGGCCCGCTCCTCTCCCGCACGCGGATCTTCGTCCTCGACCCGCTGGCGCCGGAAGACGTCGCGGAGATCTGCGCCCGCGCGCTGCGCGACCGGGAGCGCGGACTCGGCGCCACGGGCCTCGCCATCGACGAGGACGCCCTGGCCCGGCTCGGGACCGAGTCGGACGGGGACGCCCGCCGCGCCCTCAACGCGCTCGAGACGGCGGCGGACCTGGCCGCGGCGGACGGCGTCCCCGCGATCTCCGAGGATCATGTGGCGGCGGCGCTGCAGAAGCGGTTCGCGCGCTACGACAAGTCGGGCGAGGAGCACTTCAACCTCATCTCCGCTCTGCACAAGGCCGTGCGCGGCTCGGACGCCGACGCCGCGCTCTACTGGCTCGCGCGGATGCTGGACGGCGGCGAAGACCCCATGTACTTGGCCCGGCGCATCGTGCGCATGGCCGCCGAGGACATCGGACTCGCGGATCCCGGCGCGCTCGCGGTCACCATCGCGGCGCGGGACGCGTACCACTTTCTCGGCAGCCCCGAGGGGGATCTGGCGCTGGCCCAGGCGGTCACCTACCTGGCCATCGCCCCGAAATCGAACGCGGTCTACCGGGCGTTCGGCGCCGCCGCCCGCGCCGCGCGCGAAACGCCTGCCGAGCCCGTCCCGTTCCATATCCGGAACGCGCCCACGCGGCTCATGAAGGAACTCGGCTACGGTTCGGGGTATCGCTACGATCACGACGAGGAAGACGGCGTCGCGGCCCAGTCCTACCTTCCGGAGTCGCTTGGCGGGAGCCGCTGGTATCATCCGGTGGAGCGCGGCTGGGAAGCGGAGGCGAGACGCAGGCTCGACGCGATTCGCCACAGCCGGGTGCGGGCGGCGGAAGCGGGCCCCGCGGAAGAGAAGGGGGCCGAAACGGGCGCCGAAACGGGCGCCGAGACCACGGAGGAGAATCGATCGAAACCGTGACGTCGGACCGGGTGGCGGAGCGCGCGGTGCTCGTGGGCGCGCCGCCGCCCGACATGTCCCAGGAGACGGTGGACGAACACCTCGAGGAACTCGCCCGCCTCGCCGGGACGGCGGGAGCCGACGTCCGGGGCTCGGTCGTCCAGCGCCTGCGCAGGCCGAACGCCTCGACCTTCATCGGGAAGGGGAAGGTCGAACGCCTGGCGCAGGCGCTGCGGGAGCACGACGCGACGCTCGCCATCTTCGACGAGGAACTCACGCCGGCCCAGGGCGCGAATCTCGAGACGGCGCTCGGCGTGCGCGCGCTCGACCGCACCGAACTCATCCTCGACATCTTTGCGCTCCGGGCCCGGACCTCGGAAGCGAAACTCCAGGTCGAACTCGCCCAGCTCCAGTACATGCGGACGCGGTTGAAGCGGATGTGGACCCACCTCTCCCGCGAGGGCGGAGGCATCGGCGCCCGCGGGCCCGGCGAGCAGCAGATCGAGACCGACCGCCGGCTCATCGACCGGCGCCTGGCCCGGCTCCGGCGCAAGCTCGACCACATCGCGCGGGCGCGGGTCAAGCAGCGCCGGGCGCGAAGCGAGCAGTTCACTGTGGCGCTCACGGGCTACACGAACGCGGGCAAGTCCTCCATCCTGCGCGCGCTCTCGGGCTCGGACGTCTTCGTCGAGGACCGGCTGTTCGCGACGGTGGACTCGGCGACCCGGGTTTGCGATCTCGAAGGTCCCGGCCCGATCCTCCTCACCGACACGGTGGGGTTCATCCGGAAGCTGCCGCATCATCTCGTGGCGTCCTTCCGGGCCACGATGGAGGAACTCGCGGAGTCCGACCTCCTGCTGCACGTGATCGACGCCTCGTCGCCAAGCCGGGACGAGCAGCGCGAGGCCGTCGAGGAGGTGCTGGCGGAGGCCGGCGTGGCGGACCGCCCCGTGATCGAGGTCTTCAACAAGGTCGACCGGCTCACGCACGAGGAGGAGCGGGCGCTGCGCGAGCGGGCCGCGGCGGACGGACGGCCGCACGCGCTGACGTCGGTCGTGGAGGAGGGCGGACTGCAGCCGCTGCGCGAGGCCCTGCAGGCCGCGATGCGGGCCCGCCTGGAGACGGTGCGGGTGAGCCTGCCCGCCGGGGACGGCGCGCGGCTCGCCGAGGCGTACCGGGAGGGCGAGGTGCTGGAGCGGGCGTACGAAGAGGGGTGCGTGGTCATCGTGGCCCGCGTGCCCGCCGGGGTGGCCGGCCGCTGGCGCGACAGCGGCCTGGTCGTGGAGCGGGCCGACGCCGCCTGACGCGGCGGACCGTCGAGCCCAGAACGGGAGCACAATCATGGCGAACAGCAGCTTCTCGCACCTGGTCGACTGCCGGCTGTGCGTGAACATCGATCACGTGGCGACCGTCCGGCAGGCGCGCGGCACGGATGAGCCCGACCCGGTGCGGGCCGCCGTCCTCGCCGAACTCGGCGGCGCGAACGGGATCACGGTGCACCTGCGCGAGGACCGCCGGCACATCCAGGACCGCGACGTGGAACTCCTGCTGCAGACCGTCCGCACCTTCGTGAATCTCGAACTCGCGGCCGAGGAAGAGGTGCTCGCCCTCGCCGAACGCTGGCGGCCGGCTCAGGCCACGCTTGTCCCCGAGAAGAGGGAGGAACTGACGACGGAGGGCGGGCTGGACCTGTCCGCCGATCCGGCCCGCATCGCCGCCGCCGTGGCGCGGCTGCAGGACGCCGGGATCCGCACGTCGCTCTTCATCGACCCCGATCCCGCGGCCGTCGATGCCTCGGCCGAGTCGGGCGCGGCCGCGATCGAGCTTCACACCGGCGAATACGCCAACGCGCCGGACCAGACGGGCGCCGACCGCGAACTCTCGCGACTGGAGGATGCGGCGGCGCGGGCCGAAGCCGCCGGCCTCGGCGTACACGCCGGACACGGGCTCACCTACGAGAACGTGCAGCCGGTGGCGGCGATCCCGGAGTGCGAAGAACTCAACATCGGCCACTCGATCGTGAGCCGCTCCGTGCTCGTGGGGATCGAGCGCGCGGTGCTCGAGATGTCGGAACTCGTGCGCGAGGCGCGGGGGTGAGAGGCCGTCTCACAGTCCTCATCGGCGTACTCGTCTCCGTCGCGCTCCTCATCTGGGCGCTGCGGGGCGTCTCGGCGGCCGAACTCCTCAGGCACCTGGGCGAGGCGAACGTCTGGCTGCTGATCGCCGCGACGGTCGTGGCCACGCTCACGTTCAACCTCCGCGCGATCCGGTGGGACATCCTCCTCCGCGCCTCGAACGGAAACCTGCCGTTCGGTTCGCGCTACGCGGCCGTGTGCATCGGCTTCATGGCGAACAACGTCCTGCCGGGCCGGCTCGGCGAGTTCGCCCGCGCCTACTCGCTGTCGCAGATCACCCCGGTGCCCCTGACCGCCGCCCTCGCCTCGCTCGTCGTGGAGCGCCTGCTCGACGCGATCGTGCTCATGGTGTTCCTCGTCCCCGCCTTCTTCATCGTCGGGGTCGACGAAGCCGCCTCCGGGACGCTGCGGGACCTGTTCACCGTGGGCGTCATCCTCGTCTCCGCGAGCCTGCTCGCGCTCGCCCTCCTCGTCCGCTCGCCGGACCGCTTCCTCCGACTCGCGGCCAAGTGGTCCCACCGGGTCGCGCCCGACCGCGTCGCCGGCCGCATCATGGACATCCTCTCCGCGTTCGTGGACGGCCTCGGGGCGCTGCGCCACGCGCACGTCTTCGCCCGCGCGATGCTGTGGTCGTTCGCCGTCTGGGCCTGGAACGCCGTCTCGTTCTACCTCGGGTTCCTCGCCTTCGGCATCATCGGGCCCGGGTTCCTCGGCGCGCTCGTCCTCCAGACGACGATCGGCTTCGCCGTCGCGATCCCGTCCACGCCGGGGTTCTTCGGACCGTTCGAGACGGCGGCCCGCGTCGCGCTCGAACTCCACCACATTGAGCCCGCGAGAATCATCAGCTTCGCCGCGGGCTACCACATCCTCACCTTCCTGCCCATCACGGTGCTGGGGATCTGGTACATGCGGCGCCTCGGGATCAGCCGCCGCGAACTGGGACGGAGCGAGGCCCGGGCGCCGGAGACCTCGGAGTGACGGCCCCCGCGGGGAAAGGGACGGGCGCCGGGGGGATCGGGACGGCCGAAGCGCACGCGAAGGTCAACCTGCGCCTGCGCGTCTTCGCCAGGGACGAAACGGGCTTCCACGGCGTCGAGACCCTGCTCGCCCGCACGAGCCTGTCCGACACCGTCACCCTCTCCGCGGGGTCCAAGGGCGGGCCGTCGGAAGGCGCCGGGTCGGAGGGCGCGGGCCCCGGCGTCACGCTCTCCGTCGATGGACCCCTGGCCGAAGGCGTCCCGGACGGCCCCGACAACCTGTGCTGGCAGGCGGCGGAGCGTTTCCTCGACCGCGCCTTCGGCAGACGGGAGCGGCCCCCCGTCCACATCCGCCTCACGAAGCGGATCCCCATGGGGAGCGGGCTCGGCGGCGGCAGCGCGGACGCCGGCGCGACCCTGCGCCTGCTCGCCGCCCGCTGGCCCCGCCTGGAGACGCGGGAACTCGTCGAACTCGCCGGCGAGATCGGCAGCGACGTGCCCTTCGCGCTCCTCGGCGTGCCGATGGCGCTGGGCTGGGAGCGCGGCCGCCGGCTCCTCCCGCTCCGCCCCCCGCGGCCCCGCCCCGCGCTGCTCGTCTGCCCCCCGATCCACGTTTCCACGCCCGAGGCGTACGACTGGCTCGGCCGCACGGACGAGGACGCCGGCGCCGCCTCCGTGCTTCCCGGCGCCACGCGGCTGGCGGAGTGGGACTCGCTCGAGCGCCTGGCCCGCAACGACCTCGAGGCGCCCGTCCTCGCCCGGCACCCGGAACTGTCCGAACTCCTCGACCGGCTGCGGTCGCGCGACCCGGCCCTGGCCGCGATGACGGGGTCCGGCTCGACCCTGTTCGCGATCTTCCGCGACGAGGCCGAGCGCGCCCGCGCCCGCCGAACGCTCGCCCCCACCGAACCCGCCGAAGCCCCCCGACTCCTCGACGTCTCCCTCCCCGTCTGATTGACTCGGTTGGCCGCGGGACGCCATCTTCGGCGCCTCTGGCCCCTCGTCTAATGGCAAGACACCGGCCTTTGGAGCCGATGATCCAGGTTCGACCCCTGGGGGGCCAATCCCATGCCTGATTTCCATGCCTGATTCCGGCGCACGCCCCAACCGGCTCGCGCGGGAGAAGAGTCCCTACCTTCTCCAGCACGCCTTCAATCCCGTGGACTGGGTGCCGTGGGGGGAGGAGGCCTTCGCGCGCGCCCGGTCCGAAGACCGTCCGATCTTCCTCTCCATCGGGTACGCGACCTGCCACTGGTGCCACGTCATGGAGCACGAGTCCTTCGAGGATGAGGATGTCGCCGCGCTCCTCAACCGGGACTTCGTGTCGATCAAGGTGGACCGCGAAGAACGCCCGGACATCGACGGCGTCTACATGACGGCGTGCCAGCTCATGACGGGGCAGGGGGGTTGGCCGCTCACGATCGTGATGACGCCGGACAAGCAGCCCTTCTTCGCCGGCACCTACTTCCCGCGCGAGAGCGTGGCGGGGCGGGCGGGGATGCTGGACCTGCTGCCCCGGCTCGCCGCGCTGTGGCGGGAGCGGCGGGCGGATGTCGAGGCGGCCGGGGCCTCGGCGCTGGCGGCCATCCGGGAGGTCGAGGTCCGCGGGCTGGGCTCCGGCGAGGGGGCGCTCGACGAGGAGACGCTCCGCCGCGGCTTCGGCGACCTGCACGCCCGCTTCGACCCCCACCAGGGAGGGTTTTCCCGGGCTCCGAAGTTCCCCGCGCCGCACCAACTCCTCTTCCTCCTGCGCTGGAGCGACCGCACGGGCGACCGCCGCGGCGTGGAGATGGTGGAGAAGACGCTCGTCTCGATGAGGCGGGGAGGGATCTTCGACCACGTCGGGTACGGCTTCCACCGCTACTCGACGGACGCCCGCTGGCTCGTCCCCCACTTCGAGAAGATGCTCTACGACCAGGCGCTGCTCGCCATGGCGTACACGGAGCTGTGGCAGGTGACGGGCGACGACGCGCACCGGAGGGTGGCCCTCGAGATCTACGAGTACGTGGCGCGCGACCTCACGGACGCGGAGGGCGGCTTCTATTCCGCGGAGGATGCGGACAGCGAGGGGCGCGAAGGCGCCTTCTACGTGTGGACGCGGGAGGAGTTCGACGAGCTGCTGACGGAGGCGCTCGGGGAGGACGCGGCCGGGCTCGCGCGGCGCGCCTTCCGGGTCGAGGCGCGCGGCAACTTCGCCGACGAGGCGTCGGGGCTCCGCACCGGCGAGAATATCCTGCACATGGGAGAAACGCCCGCCGAGATTGCGGAGGCGCTCGGAGCGGAGGCCGCCGATGCCGCCCGTGCCGAGGACGTCGAGCAACGGCTGGAGCAGGCGCGCCGCGTCCTGTTCGAGAAGCGGGAGACGCGGGAGCGCCCGCTGCTCGACGACAAGATCCTCACGGACTGGAACGGGCTCATGATCGCCGCGCTGGCGCGGAGCGGCCTCGCGTTCGGCGACGAGTCGCTCGTCGCGTCGGCGGCGCGGGCGGCGGACTTCATCCTCGACCGGCTGCGCGACGGCGAGGGACGGCTGCTCCACCGCTACCGGGACGGGGACGCGGCCATCCCCGCCGGCGCGGCGGACCACGCCTGCCTCATCTGGGGGTTGGTCGAGCTGTACGGGGCCACGTTCGACCCGCGCTGGCTCCGCGCGGCGCGCGAGTTGCTCGACGCGCTGCTGGAGCGCTTCTGGGACCCCGACCGGCTCGGCGTGTTCAACGTGGACGCGGCGCAGCGGGACGTGCCGGTCCGGCAGAAGGAGCTGTACGACGGGGCCACGCCCTCGGCCAACGCGACGACGTGGTACGTGCTCCTCCGGCTCGGCCGGCTCACGGGCGACCTCGAACTCCTGGACCGGGCGGAGGCGCTGCGCGGCGCGCTCGCCGGCCCCGTCGCCGGCGCCCCCTCCGCGCACACGATGTCGCTCGTCGCACTCGATCTCGCGCTGGGCCCGGCGCAGGAAGTCGTCGTGACGGGCGAGCCCGGCGAGCCCGGCACGCGGCGCATGCTGGCCGCGCTCGCCGCCCGCTACGCGCCCCGCACCGCCGTCCTCTTCAAGCCGGCCGGCGGTTCGTCCGAAGCGCTCGCGGAGATCGCGCCCTTCACCGCGCCGCACGACCTCCTGGACGGGAAGGCGACGGCATACGTTTGCACCGACTTCGCCTGCCGCCGTCCGACGACCGACGTCGCGGAGATGGTGGAGCAACTCGGCTGACACTGGAGTTCAAGGCATGGGCCTGGACCAGACGATCTACGGAAACACGCTTTCGGCCTGGCTGATCGCCGCCGGCATCTACGCCGTCACGACGCTCGCGCTGTGGCTGCTCGAACGCTACGCGCTGCGGGCGTTCGCGCGCTTCGCGAGCCAGACGCGGACCTCGCTCGACGATCTCGTCGCCGCTGTGCTCGGCGAGACGAAGTTCGCCCTCATCCTCTTCGTGGGGCTCTTCGCCGCCTCGCTCGTGCTCGAACTCGACCCGGTCGTGTCGATCGTGATCCGCCGCGCCGCGGTCATCGCCATCGTCGTCCAGGGCGGCATCTGGGCGAGCGCCGCCATCGCCTTCTGGGTGCGCCGCTTCGTGGATGCCACCGCGGGCGAGGACGCGGAGGCCGTGACCATGGTCGGCGCGCTCTCCTTCGTGGGCCGGCTCGCCGTGTGGTCCGTCGTCCTCCTCCTCATCCTCGACAACCTCGGGGTCGAGGTCGCGGCCCTGCTCGCGGGCCTCGGCATCGGGGGCATCGCCGTCGCCCTCGCGGCCCAGAACGTCCTCGGCGACCTGCTCGCGTCGCTCTCCATCATCCTCGACAAGCCCTTCGTCATCGGCGACTTCCTCGTCATCGGCGAGTTCCAGGGATCGGTGGAGCACATCGGCCTCAAGACGACCCGGCTCCGGAGCCTCGGGGGCGAGCAACTCATCCTCGGAAACAGCGACGTGATCAACACCCGCATCCGCAACCTCGGGCGCATGGAGGACCGGCGCGGGGCGCTGAAGATCGGCGTGACCTACGACACGCCGCGCGACCTCCTGGCGCAGATCCCCGGCTGGATCGAGGAGATCGTGGCGGCGCAGGAGGAGACCCGCTTCGACCGCTGCCACCTGTCGGGCTTCGCGGACTCCGCGATCGAGTTCGACACCATCTTCTACATGACCGTCCCGGAGTACGCCCGTTTCATGGACGCGAAGCAGGCGGTGCTGCTCGCGATCCACGAACGGTTCGACCGGCACGGCGTCGAGTTCGCGTACCCGACACAGGTCATCTACACGATTCCGGGGCGCGCGACGCCGGACGCTCGTTGACAGAAACCCGCGTGAACCGATAGTCTGGGCCGCTGTCGCCGAGGGGTTCGGCCCCGCGGCACACGGGTTCGGGACCCACACAGTTTCTCTCCATTCCGGCACGGCCCCGCGCGCGCGTCACGGGCGCGGAGCGACGAATGCCGGAACCAGACCAGCGAGCCAGTCGACACGCATGGACACCACGGACTTCTCGTTCCATACGAGTCCGATCATGCTGCTTTCGGGCACGGCGAATCCCGCCCTTGCGCAGGGGATCGCCGACGTGCTCGGAGAGCGGCTGTGCGACGTCACCATCAAGCGGTTCGCCGACGGCGAGATCTTCGTGCGCATCGACGAGAACGTGCGCGGGCGCGATGTCTTCCTCATCCAGCCCACGAACCCGCCGGCGGAGAACGTGCTCGAACTCCTGATCCTGCTCGACGCGGCGAAGCGCGCCTCGGCGGCGAGGGTCACCGCGGTCGTCCCCTACTACGGGTACGGGCGCTCCGACCGGAAGGACCAGCCGCGCGTGTCGATCGCGGCGAAGCTGCTCGCGAACCTGATGACGGCCGCCGGCGCGGACCGCGTCCTCTCGATCGACTTCCACCAGCACCAGATCCAGGGCTTCTTCGACATCCCCGTGGATCACCTCTACGCGGCCCCCGTCTTCCGGCGCTACTACGAGATGAAGAAGCTGGACAACCTGGTCGTCGTCGCGACGGACGTGAGCGCGGCGAAGATGGCGCGCGGCTACGCCCGACGCCTCGGCGGAGACCTCGCGATCATCGACAAGCGGCGTCCGGCCCCGAACGAGGCGGAGGTCTCGAACATCGTGGGTGAAGTCGAAGGGAAGCACTGCATCGTGCCCGACGACATGATCGACACGGCCGGGACGATGGTGTCGGCCATCGAGGTGCTGAAGGAGCGCGGCGCCCTGGACATCTACATCCTCGCCACGCACCCCCTCTTCTCGGGGCCGGCGGTGGAGCGTATCGCGTCGGCCGACGTGAAGGAGATCACGGTGACGGACACCGTGCCGCTCGCTCCGGGAGTGCAGGAAGCGCTCCCGAACCTGACCGTGCTTTCCGTGGCGAGTCTGCTCGCGCAGGCCATCGAGAGCACGCACGAGAACACCTCAGTGAGCAAACTGTTCAAGTAAGAGCAAGTAAGAGAGCAAAGATGACGAACGAATCCGCCACACTCACGGCGCGGACGCGGACGACGTCCGGAAAGGGCGCCGCGCGGCAGCTTCGCCGCAGCGGCCAGTTGCCCGCGGTCGTGTACGGGCGCCGGGACGAGGCCGAGTCGCTGGCGCTGGACACGCACGAGCTTTCGCGCCTCCTGAGCCGGATCCACGCGGCCACCACGGTGATCGACCTCGAGGTCGACGGCGGCGAGCCGCGCCCGGTCCTGATCCGGGAGATACAGCGCCACCCGTATCGACCCCAGCTTCTGCACGTGGACTTCTTCGAGATCCGCGCGGACGTGAAGATCCGCGTATCGGTCCCGCTCCACCTGCACGAGACGCCCGCCGGCGTGGAGGTGGGCGGGATCCTTCAGCAGCTCCGGCACGAAATCGAAGTCGAGTGTCTGCCGAACGAGATTCCGGCCGAGTTCACCATCGATGTCTCGGCGCTCGAGATCGGCGATTCGCTCCATGTCTCGGACGTGGATACGGGCGAGGTCGAGGTCCTCGACGACGAGTCGGTGACGATCTGCACCGTCGTGCCGCCTGCCGTGGAGGAGGTCGAGGAGGAAGAGGAAGAAGTCGAAGAACTGGAAGAGGGCGAAGCCGAGGCCGACGCCGAAGCCCCGGAGGCCGAGGCGGAGGAGGGCTGAGCCGAACGGCCGGGGACCGATTCGCGGGGGACCGTGCGGCTGCTGCTGGCTCTGGGGAATCCCGGCGCGAAGTACCGGGACACGCGGCACAACATCGGCTGGTGGCTCGCCGACCGCCTGGCGCACCGCTGGGGCGGAGGCCCCTTTCGCGTGGACGGCCCCACCGCGTGGACGACGGGGACGGCGCGCCCCGGAGTGGAGATCCACAAGCCGCTGGCGTACATGAACCGGAGTGGCGAGTCGCTCGCGCGGCTGCTGGCTGAGCGGCGGTTCGACGCCCGGGGGTTCGACCCCGCGGCGGACATGCTCGTCCTCGTCGACGATGTCGCGCTGCCGGCGGGCCGCTTTCGCCTGAGGGCGAGGGGGTCGCCGGGCGGGCACAACGGGCTCGCCTCGATATCGGCGAGTCTCGGTTCCGATGAGTACGGCCGCCTCAGGCTCGGCGTCGGGCGGCCGCCGGACGAGCGCATCGACCTGGTGGCCTGGGTGTTGTCACGGATGCCGCGGGCGGAGGAGGAGGGGGCGCTCGGCGCCTTCCCCCGCGCCGCCGAAGCGGTGGAGTACTGGCTGGAACATGGCGTGGAAGCGGCGATGAACCGCTTCAACCGTTTGGGGTGACCCCCCGCTGATCAAGGGAGCAGGGAAACGTGGGCGGAAACATCGTCGGAAACATCGATTTTGCGGTCTGGCTCGGCGTGATCGGGCTCTTCTTCTCCTTCGCGCTCTTCATGTACGTGAAGGCGCAGCCCGTCGGAAACGAGAAGATGGCCGAGCTGTCGGAGGCGATTCACTCGGGCGCGATGGCGTTTCTGCGGCGGGAGTACACCGTGCTGCTGCCGTTCATCATCGTCGTGGCGGCCCTCCTGTTCTGGCTCGTCGGCCCGCACACGGCGGTGGCCTACGCGCTGGGCGCGGCCTGCTCGATCCTGGCCGGCTTCTTCGGGATGAAGGCGGCCACGGCGGCCAACGTCCGGACCTCCGAGGCGGCGCGCGCGGAGGGCCAGGCCAAGGCGCTCCGGGTCGCCTTCTCCGGCGGGGCCGTGATGGGCATCGCGGTGGCGGCGCTCGGCCTGCTCGGGATCGGCGCGGTGATCGCGATCTACGATCCGCAGGGGACCGGCTTCCGCCCCTTCGGCGAGATCATCTCGGGCTTCGCGATGGGCGCCTCCTCGATCGCCCTCTTCGCGCGCGTGGGCGGCGGCATCTACACGAAGGCGGCCGACGTCGGCGCGGACCTGGTGGGCAAGGTCGAGGCCGGCATCCCGGAGGACGACCCCCGCAACCCGGCGACGATCGCCGACAACGTGGGCGACAACGTGGGCGACGTGGCGGGGATGGGGGCGGACATCTTCGAGTCGTACGTCGGCTCGGTCATCGCCACGATCGTCATCGGCGTGACGAGCGCGATGATTCTCGACGGGGCGCGGCTTCAGGCCGTGGCGCTGCCGGTCCTCTACATCATGGCCGGCTTCCTCGCGAGCGCGGTCGGCGTCCTCGCCATCCGCGTCCTCGAGCGCATGAGCCCCGCGGCGGCCCTCCGCTGGGCGCCGATCATCGGGGCCCTGATCTTCTGGGTCGTGGCGTACGCGATCACGGTGAACCTCCAGTTGTTCGACGCCGCGGCGCAGGGCAAGTGGATCTTCATCCACCCCAACGCCGGTCCCTTCTGGGCCATGCTGTTCGGCTCGCTCGTCGGCATCGCGATCGGCCTCGTAACAGAGTACTACACGGCCGAGAAGCCGATCCGGCGCATCGCCGAGGCCTCCGAAACCGGCTCCGCGACGAACATCATCACGGGACTCGCGGTCGGGATGGAATCCACGTTGATTCCCATGCTCCTGATCTCCGGCGCCATCTTCCTCGCCTTCAACTTCGCGGGCCTGTACGGGATCGGGATCGCCGCCGTGGGGATGCTGGCCACGGTCGGGGTGACGATGTCCGTGGACGCGTACGGCCCGGTGGCGGACAACGCGGGCGGCATCTCGGAGATGGCCGAACTCGGGCCCGAGGTCCGCTCGGTCACCGACTCGCTCGACTCGCTCGGCAACACGACGGCGGCGATCGGGAAGGGATTCGCGGTGGGCTCCGCCGCGCTCACCGCGCTCGCCCTGTTCTCCGCCTACGCGAACGCGGTGGGCCTGCGCGAGACCGGGATCAACCTCATCGACCCGCTCGTCGTGATGGGCCTCTTCATCGGCGGCGTGACGCCCTTCTTCATCGCCGCGCTCACGATGACGGCGGTGGGCCGCGCGGCGGCCGGCATGGTGGCGGAGGTCCGGCGCCAGTTCCGCGAGATCCCGGGCATCATGGAGGGGACGGCGAAGCCGGATTCGGCGCGCTGCGTGGACATCTCCACCAGGGCGGCGCTGCGCGAGATGATCGTGCCGGGACTCGTGGCGATCATCGTCCCCATCATGGTCGGCCGCTTCCTCGGCGTGGCGGCGCTCGGCGGCGCGCTGGCCGGCGCGACCGTGAGCGGCGTGCTGCTCGCGCTCTTCATGGCGAACTCCGGGGGCGCGTGGGACAACGCCAAGAAGTACATCGAGACCGGAGCCCACGGGGGGAAGGGGTCCGACCCGCACAAGGCGGCCGTGGTCGGCGACACGGTGGGCGATCCCTTCAAGGACACGTCCGGGCCGTCGATGAACATCGTCGTGAAGCTGATGAGCGTCGTCTCGCTCGTGCTCGCGCCCTGGTTCGTGGACGTGCATGGGATGGCCGCCGCGGCGCCGGAAGCCGTGGAGACCGCCCTCGCCGCCGTCGGCGGCGCGCTGCGGGCTCTGGGACTCTTCTAGAACTTGACAGCGGGGCGGCATGACCTAGTCTAATGCCGCCTTCACATACGGGTTCGCCGCGCTCCGGCGGGCCGACCAACGCAGACTCCTGCTCCGACCGCGAGTCGGGGCCGACGAGACCAGGGGAGTTCTCCATGCGCGATTACGAGATCGTGTACATCTTCCGTTCGAGCCTGACCTCCGAGGAGATCGAGGCAAAGCTCGAGCGCTACCACGCCATCATCTCGGCCGACGGTCCGGGCGAAGTCACCGCCTCGGTCCACTGGGGCAAGCGTCAACTCGCCTACCCCATCCAGAAGCAGCCGAACGGCTATTACGTCGTGGCCCAGTTCGCTTCGGAGCCCGATCCGCTCAGGGAGCTCGAGCGCGTGCTGAAGCTCGAGGACGACGTCCTCCGCTACCTGATCGTGATCGCGGAACAGCCGCTGCCGCTTCCCGACCCGGTGCCGGAGACGCCCGCCACGGAGGAGCCTGCCGCGGAGGAAGCCGAAGCCGAGGCTGCGGAACCCGACGCGGGGGCGGCGTCCGAAACGGAGGAGGCCGAGGAGACGGACGACGAGGCTCCCTCCGAAGCCGAAGCCGAGGTGGAGGCGCCGGCGGACGAGACCGAGGAAACGGACGCGGCTGAGGAGACGGACGGCGCCGAAGAAGCGGCCGACGAGGCCGACGGCGAGGACGAGGCCGAAGAAGCGGCCGAAGAAGCGGCCGACGAAGCTGAAGCTGACGCCGACGGC
Organism: Candidatus Palauibacter soopunensis; assembly: GCF_947581735.1. NCBI lineage: Bacteria > Pseudomonadati > Gemmatimonadota > Gemmatimonadia > Candidatus Palauibacterales > Candidatus Palauibacteraceae > Candidatus Palauibacter > Candidatus Palauibacter soopunensis. The sequence goes on along the minus strand of NZ_CANPVT010000024.1, from coordinate 116,511 downwards.
GACGCCGGGGAACCGGAAGAGTCCGCGGATGCGGAGGACGCCGCCGACGAGAAGGAGGAATAAATGGCCTTTCGAAAGGCGTGCCGGTTCTGCGAGGCCCGGATGCTCGGCGTGGACTACAAGGATGAACGCACGCTGGATCGCTATATCTCCGACCGCGGCAAGATCCTGCCGCGGCGAGCCACGGGGACCTGCGCGCGGCACCAGCGGGCGGTGGCGGCGGCGATCAAGCGGGCGAGATATCTCGCGTTGCTGCCGTACATCCGCGGCTACTACGACTAGGGCAGCCCCGGCGTGGGGCCCGGGCCCGCCGCGGGGCCGCTGAGGGAACGGCTGAGGGAACGCTGGCGCGGTCTCTGGCCGGCCGCGGGTCTCCTCTTGCTGGTCATGCTGCTGTCGCCGCTGAGTTCGTCGCCGCTCGGGCTCATGGCCATCGTCGGCGTGCCCGCGGCCGTGGCGATTCTGACCTTCGAACCGCCCCAGTCCGGGTCGGCCGCTCTGGCGCTGCTGCTCCTGGCCGGAGCCGGGCTCGGGTTTCGGGAGGCGGAGCCACTGTGGTTCATGGAACGCGGGTGGGCGCTGCTCCTGGCCGGCGGGTTCGCCCTCGGCACGGCACTGGCGCCGGGCCGGGGGTTGTTCGACCGGTCGCTGGCGGCGGTCGCGATCGCCGGAGCCACGGTCGCGGCCCTCGCCGTGCTGCGACCCGGGCTTCCCGCGGATCTCGACTGGCGGATCACGGCGCAGTTCAGCGCGGCGCTGGCCGGGTACGACTTCAACGCGTGGGGCGGCCGGTCGGTGGAAGCGACGGTGCGCGGCATCGCGAGCGCCTGGGCAGCCGTCTACCCGGCCCTGCTCGCGCTCGCTTCGCTCTCGGCCCTCGGGGTCGTCGGCTACATCGTCGGGCGAGTCCGGGGAGAACCGAGACCGCTTCCGCCGCTGCGGGAGTTCCGGTTCGGCGACCACCTGGCGTGGGTGCTCGTCCTGGGGCTCGCGCTGCTGGTCCTCCCCGCGGGGGCGTGGGCGGACCGCGCGGGCGGCAACATGGTGACGGTGATGGGCGGCCTCTATCTGCTCCGAGGCCTTGCGGTGCTCGTGTGGCTGGGGGCTTCCGTGCTAAGCTCGGGCTGGGCGATCGGCGCGTGGGTGCTCGCGGCGCTGATCCTCTACCCGGTGACGGCGGGCGCGGCCCTCGTCATGGGAATCAGCGATACGTGGCTGGATCTGCGGTCGCGTCCGGGGGTGAAAACGGACGGGGCGTGAACCCCGGAAACTGGAGGGATCGATGGTGGAAGTGATTCTGAGAAAGGACGTCGCGGACCTCGGCCTCGCCGGCGAGATGGTGAACGTGCGGGCGGGGTATGCGCGGAACTACCTGGTTCCGCAGGGGATCGCGCTCGTGGCGACGGAGGGGAACCGGAAGCGGTTCGAGGAGGAGCGGCGCCAGATCGAACAGTCCGCCGAGCGGGAGCGCGAAGCGGCCCAGCAACTGGCGGGCGAACTCGAGGGCAGGGAGCTGAGCTTCGTGCGCCGGGCGAGCGAGGGCGGACGCCTGTTCGGCTCGGTCACGGCCGCGGACGTCGCGGACGAACTGGAGAAGGAGGGCGTCTCCGTGGACCGCCGCGCGATCCGGCTGGACGACCCGATCAAGGACCTCGGCGACCACGAAGTCCCGGTGAGAGTCCACATGGACGTCGAGCCCGTGATCAAGGTGTCCGTGGTCGCCGAGGAATAGCGGTCCGCCACCGATGACGGACGGTCCGCTCCCGCTGGAGGAAGTGTGGCGCCGGCTCTCGGAACGGGGGACGCCTTCCCCGGAACTCCGCAGCGCGGCGGAGGCCGCGCTCGAGCGAAACGCGCGCTTCCCGACGATCCTCGACCTGCGGGGGCTGTCGGACGTCACCGACTTCTTCGTCATCGCGACGGGCGACTCCGACACGCACGCCCGCGCGATCAGCGAGAACATCCTCGATCGAACGCGCGCGGACGGGTTCCGTCCCGTCGGCGTGGAAGGGCTCAACGCGGGTCGCTGGGTGTTGATGGACTACGTGGGCCTCATCGTGCACGTCTTCCTGGGCGAAGTCAGGGAGTTCTATCAGCTCGAGCGGCTGTGGGGCGACGCCCCCCTCTTCGAACTGGAGTGAATCGGGTTCGGGGCCGTTCCGCGACCGGACGTGCGTCGCTAACTTGGAGTGCCATGAATCATGCGCAGTTGCCGGTGGCGCTCCTTCTCGTGCTCGGCATCGGGGGCGCTTCGGGCGCCTGCGGCAGCCCCCCGGAAGATCAGCCCGCCCCCCTCGAAGGCCCGACCCTCGTCTCCGGCTCGTCGCTCGACCGGTACGGGCTTCTCGTCATTCCGCGCGACGGCGGAGTCGCGCAGTTCCGCTCGATCGAGAGTCCGTCCACCGTGCGCTGGACCGGACGCCTGTCGCTGGGAGGCGTCACGGCGGCCCATTCCCTCGGTTCGGCGGTCGTGCTGCGGCGGGGGCGGCAGCTTCGCCTCTACACGACGTCGCCGGTGGAGGCCGAGACCCCGCTTCCCGACGCGCCCGCCGACGCGCGCTGGATCGCCTCGCCCCAGGGGGGCGCGTTCGTGTCGGGCGAGCGGATTCTCGCCATCACCGCCACCGACGCTGCGGAGGTCGCGGCCGACGGCGTCGTGCTCTGGGCGGCCCCCGCCGCCGGCGACCGGGTCGTCGCCCTCGTCGAAGGCGCGGACGGACCTGAACTCGCGGTATGGGAAGCCGGGGAATCGCGGCCCGCGACGACGCGGGCCGTCGGCGCGAGAGGCCCCGTCACGCTCGCCGGCTGGGGTCGGACGATCGTGACGGCGTCCGAGGATGGCCGGGGACTCACGGAGTGGTCGATTCCCGAACTCGAGCCGGCCGAAGGGGCGGAGATCGGCGGCGCGCCGTCGGCCCTGGCCATCTCTCCCTCGCAGCACCGCGTGTTCGCGGCGTCGGTCGACCGGCCGCGTTTCGTCGTCATCGATCGCTACGACTGGCGCGAAGTCGGCTCGTCGCGACCGGAGGCGCCTCTCGAGACGCTGCGGCCCGGCATGACTGGCGACCGCCTCGTGGCCTGGGACGGCTCGAACGCGTGGTCCGCGAGGGCGGGGGAAGCCGGTCTGGACGCGGTGCCCGGAGAGTGGCGGGCGGACCTGCCGCTCGCGCTGCCGGGTGGAGCGGTCCTGTTGTCCGCGGAGAGCGGCCTCGGCCTCCTTCGCCCGGACGGCGACGTCGCCGCCGTCGAGGGCCCCGCCGACGCCTGGTGGCTCCCGTTCCGATGGGGGCGCCGCCTGCCCGTCGCGTCCGCCGCCGTCGTGCCCGAGGACACGCTGGAAGATGCCGAAGAGGCGCTGGACGCGCTCGCCGACAGCGTCGCGCCCGGCCGCATCGGACTGTTGACGGTGGGGAGGGTGGGAAGGCTGTCGAACGGGACTCCGGACCCCCCCGGTGATCCGGCGGCGGGGGAGGAGGTCACACCAGTCCCGGATGAGCCGGCGGCGACGCCGCTGCCCGAACTTCCCGGCGGCTTCTACGCGGTCGCCCTCTCCTCGCGGCAATTGGCCGAGCTCGGACCGACCCGCCAACTCCTCGACGGCTCGGGCTATGCGACGCACGTGTTGCGCCGGGTGGACGAAGCGAGCGACATCTGGTATCGGCTCCTGGTGGGCCCGTATGAGACGCGCCCCGATGCGGAGGAGGCGGCGCTCGAGTTGAGGCGGGAGAGGGGGATCGACGCGTGGGTTCACGAGGAGGGAGATCAGGCGAGGAGGCGAGGCCCGTGAGCAGCGGCGCCCCGGCCCCGTTCACGTGGGAACTGCCCGGGGATGCGCGGGTCGTGGCGCTCGTGTTCGAGCGCTCGGAGGCCGAGAGGAGCGCGACGGCGGTTGACGCGATCGCGACCTCCTTCGCCCGCCGCCGGGGACGGACGCTCGTCCTGAACTCCGAAACGGAGCCATCGCCCCTCGATGAGCTGGCCGGCGCGGCCGAACGGGCCGACTCCCGCGGCATGGCGGAGTTCCTCGCGGGGCAGTCCGCGCTGGCCCGGGTAGCCGTGCGGCGCGCGGATTGTCCCTACGTTTATCTCCCGGCGGGACAGGTGCCGGAAGGCGTCGTCGGTCTGCTGGAATCCCCCGCGCTCGGGCGCTTCGTTGCTCGCGTGAAGGAGCAGGACGGGACGCTCTTCATCGTCATGTCCGAACGCGGACGGCCCTCCCCGGGTCTGCTCGATCTTCTCGACGGGTACATCGCCGTGGGAAGGGTCCCCGACGAGGATCACGGCCTGCGCTGCTACGGCCACGTGCCCTTCGAGTCGAGCGATCTGCGGGTGGCCCCCCCCGCGGAGCCCGTGGAAGAGGAGGCCGAACCCCTACCGGAACCCGAGCCCCTACCGGAACCCGCGCTCGAGCCGGCCCCGGAGCCCGAGCCCGACGCGGCTCCGGCGGACACAGCTCAGGCGGATGCGCGGCCGACGCCCGGAAAGACCCCGAGCCGCCGCCCGCGCGGGCCGCTCGTCGCGGCGCTGGTCATCGCGGCGTTGGTGGTCGGGAATGGGTGGGCGTACCGGAACGGGTGGTTCGACCGCGCGATTTCCCGTGTCGGGTCGATGATCGGGGGTTCGGACGAGGCTCCGGCGGCGGTGACGACGCCCGTCGAGGATGGCCCGGTTGCCGAGGCTGGGGACCCGGTCGCCGAGGATGGGAGTCCGGCCGCCGAAGATGGGAGTCCGGTGGCCGAGGACGGGGGCACCCCGGCGGCTCCGGCGGACGTCGCCGCGCCGGCCTCCACCCCGCAGCCGCCGGATGACACCGCGGTCGCCGCCGCGTTCGAATCGGCCGCCGAGCGACCGTACTCCGTGCTCCTGGGGAGCTTCGTGGATCCGGCCGAGGCGTCGGAGCGCGTGGCGGAAATCCGCGCGCTTCACGGAGGCGTGCTGTACTTCATGGCTCCCACGACGATTCGGGAGGTTCGGTATCAACGGATCCTCGCCGGCGCCGTCGCGAGCGAGGCGGAGGCTTCCGTCCTCATGGACGAACTTGTGGCGGCCGGCGTGGCCGAGGAGGCGAATACATGGCTCCTCCGTCCCGTGAGCCTCGCCTACGATCTCGGCGTGTTCACGGATCGCCCGGCGATGGAGGCGCGGATTGCCGAACTCGCATCGCTCGGCATCCCCGCCTACAGCCTGGAGACGACGCTCGACGGCATGCCCGTCTTCCGGGTATATGGCGGCGCGTACGAGAACGAGGAGGCGGCCGCCCCGATGAGCGATGCCCTGGACGCCGCCGGCGAAATCGCGACGCTCACCACGAGGCGCGGCGCCGCCGCCCCTTCAACCCCCTGAGCGCGCGTGAAGATCAAGGCTCTGACGCTGCGCGGATTCAAGTCGTTCGCCGACCGGACGCGGATTGAATTGCACGACGGCATCACCGCCGTCGTCGGCCCGAACGGCTGCGGAAAATCGAACCTCTCCGACGCGCTGCGCTGGGTTCTGGGCGAACAGCGTCCCACCGCCATCCGCGGGTCCCGCATGGAGGAGGCGATCTTCGGGGGCACGGAGGCGCGGCAGCCCATCCACCGGGCCGAAGTCCTGCTCGAACTCTCGAACGAGGACGGCGTGCTCCCGGTGCCCTACGCCGACGTCGCCATCGGCCGCACGGTCTACCGCGGAGGCGAGAGCGAATACACGCTCAACGGAACGGCCTGCCGGCTCAAGGACATCCTGGATCTGTGCCGGGACACCGGGCTGGGCTCGAACGCCTACGCGATGATCGAGGGCCGCATGGTCGACGCGATCCTCTCGGACCGCGCCGAGGAGCGCCGCACGCTGTTCGAGGAAGCGGCCGGCATCGGCCGCTACAAGGACCGCCGCCGGATCGCGACCCGCCGGCTCGAACAGGCGGACAGCGATCTGCAGCGGCTCGATGACGTGCTGGTCGAGGTGGGGTCGAAGGTCCGCTCGCTCGCGCAGCAGCGCGGACGGGCGGAGCGGCACGCGACGCTGCGAGCCCGGCTCCTGCAACTCGAGGTCGCGGTCGCGGACGCCAAGCTCGAGGAGACGACCGGTCGGCTGGCCGAGGCACGGGCGGAACTCGAGCGCCTCGAGCCGGACACGGGGCCGGATCACGTGGATCTGGGTACGGCGGAGACCCGGGCGGAGACGCTTCGCCTGGAGTACACCGACATGGAGCGGGAACGGGCCGGTCTCGCGCGGCGCCTCGAGGAGGCCCGGCGCGCCGTGGAGGAGCAGGAACGGACCCGCCTCCTTGCCGAGGCGAGAGCTTCGAGCGCGCGCGACCGGCTGGGGACCCTCGAGGAGGAAGTGCGCCGAAACAAACGCCGGCGCGAGGACCTCCGTGAGCGCGTGGCGGAAGCACGGTTGGCCCTGAAGGAGGGGCAGTCGCTCGCCGCCGAGGGCGCCGCCGCGGCGGCTCGACTCGAGCGTCACGCGGAGACCCTGGCCGAGACGGCCGATGCTGCCGCGCGCGAGCGCGCTGACGCGAGGGAAGCGCTCGAAGAGGCGCACCGCGAGGTGGAGCGCTGGAGGATCGAACTCAGCGTGAAGGAAGTGCGGGCCCGCGACCGCAGCGAGGAACTCGAGCGGCGACGGCCCGCCCTCGATGCGCTGGCCGCCCAGGAGGACGGGCTTCGAACGGAGGCGGAGAGTGCGTCGGAACGCGAGGCGCAGGCGGGCCGGACGCTGGAGGAAGCGCGCGAACGGCTGGAGGCGGCGCGTGACGCCGCCTCCTCCGCGGACGGAGCGCTGCGTCGGGCCCGCGAGGAGGCGGCCGACCTCGAGGGCCGCCTCGCCACGGCGCGCGCCCGCACCTCGAGTCTCGGTTCCCTGGTGGGGTCGAGCGCCCTGCTCCCCGACGCCGTCGCCCGGCTGCTGAAGGACCGGAGCGCGATCCCCGGGCTTCACGGCGCGCTGTCGGAGTTCATGGAGGTATCCGCTCCGTGGGCATCCGCGGTCGAGTCTCATCTCGGCCCGTACCTGCACGCGGTCGTCGTGCGCGACTGGTCCGCGGTCCGCGCGGTCGAGGCGTGGCTCGAACGGCGCGACGGAGAGGAAGGCATCCTCGTGCTCCCGCTCGATCCGGGCCCGCTCCCGGGGCCGGCGGAGGCCGACGCGCCGCTCCTGCGACACGTTGACGCGAAAGGGGCCGGCGCCGTCTGGGTGGAGGCGCTGCTCGCGGGCATCGCGGCCCCCCCGGCAGGCGACTTGACGCCGCGCCCGCACCCCTGGGTGGACCCGGAGGGGCGGCGCCAGGATCGGTGGGGCGGGGTCTACCTGGGAGGCGCCACCTCGGAGGGACTCCTGAGCCGGCGGGCCGAACTCCGGGCTCTGCGCGAGGAAGTGGAGGCGCTGGAGGAGGATCGCGCGCGGTCGCGGGAGGACGTGGAGGCGTTGGGGGCCGGAGCCGCCGAGGCGCTCACGCAGGTGGACGCGCTGCAGCGCTCGGTGTCCGATGCGGAGTCGACCCGCCGCGAAGCCGAAGCCGACCGGACCTCCGCGGAGGCGCGGCTCGTCCGGCTGGACGAGGAGCGTCGCGAACTCGCCGGCCGCATCGAACAACTCGAAGCGTTCAGCGAGGATGAGGTGTCGCTCTCGGCGGACGACGACGCCCGCGGCGGCGACCTCGACCGGAAGGTCTCGCGGTTGTCCTCCGCGTACGAGGAGGCACGAAAGGAGGCCGGTGTCGCCCGCGCGGCCGCCGAAGCGGGGAAAGCCGAACTGCACAACGCGGAGCTGGCGCAGGCGCGGCGGGAAGCCGAGGTCGAGAATCGACGCGGCGTGGAGAGCCGCCTCGCCGAGGCCGCGGACGACGCGGAGGAGCGGTCGCGGACGCTGGTGCGGGAAGTGGACGGGCTTCAGGCGGTGATCGCCGACAGCCGGGCGCAGTCGGAGGAAGTGGAGGCGTCCATCGGCGCCGCGCTCGAAACCAGGACGCGGCACGAAGCGGACCTCGCCGCGCTGGAGCGACGAATCACCGAACGCCGCGGACAACTGGACCGGCTCGAGTCGGAACTGAGCGAGGCGCGGCGGCGCGAGCGCGAGCGCGTGGACGCCCGGCATCAGCTCGAACTGGAGATTACGCAACTCGAGGCCCTGGAGTCCGCGATTCGGGGCCGCGTCGAGGCGGAGTGGGACGCGCCGCTCGCGGAACTCCGGGAGCGCGTCGACCCCGTCGACGATGCGGACCCCGCCGAATGGGAACCCGAGCTGGAGCGCGTGCGGCGCTCGATCGCCCGCATCGGCGCCGTCAATCTTCTCGCGCAGCAGGAATACGAGGAAGAACAGAAGCGTCTCGAATTCCTGACCGGACAGCGCGACGACCTGACCCGCGCGCGCGACGACCTCCGCACCTCGATCCGCCGGATCAACCGGGAGGCGACCTCCGCGCTCATGGAGACGTTCGAGCAGGTGAGGACGAACTTCCACCGCACCTTCGACTCCCTGTTCGAGGGCGGACAGTGCGACCTGCGGTTCGAGAATCCCGACGACGCCCTGGATTCCCCGATCGAGATCTCCGCCAGCCCCCGCGGCAAGAAGACGCAGCGGATCCACCTGCTTTCCGGCGGTGAACGGGCCCTGACCGCGCTCGCCCTGCTGTTCGCGATCTACCTCGCGAAGCCGAGCCCCTTCTGCCTGCTGGACGAGGTCGACGCGCCGCTGGACGAAACGAACATCCTGCGGTTCGTCGGCATGCTGAAGGAATTCAAGGAGGAGACGCAGTTCATCGTCATCACGCACAATCCGCGGACCATCGAGAACGCCGACTGGATCTACGGCGTGACGATGCAGGAGGCGGGCGTCTCCTCGATCGTCGGCGTGGAGTTCAACTCCGCCACGCAGGTGGCGTGAGCGAAGCGGAACTCACCGTCGTCGGGTGCGGGACGGTCGTCCCCGAAGCGGACCGGGCGGCCTCCTCCTACTGGATCTCGTCCCCGGGCACGGAATCCGCGGCGCGCACACGCGTCCTCTTCGACTGCGGTCCCGGAGCGCTGCAGGCGCTTGCCCGGCTCGGTCTGCCCTGGGGGAAGATCACCGACCTTGCGATCACCCACTTTCACGCGGATCACGTCGGCGCGCTGCCGGGACTCTTCTTCGCGCTGAAACACGGCCTCCCCCGGCCCCGCGGCCGGCCGCTCACGGTGTGGGGCCCCGCGGGCACGCGCCGGTTCTTCGAGAAGCTTGCGGGGGCCTATGGCGACTTCGTCCTGAATCCCGGTTTCTCCGTCCTCATCGAGGAACTCTCGCCGGGCGAGGCCCGCGATCTGAGTGGAGGTCCGCGGCTCGAAGCCCACAAGACGCCGCACACCGACGAGAGCGTGGCGTGGCGGCTCGACGGCGAGTCGTTCAGCTTCGGGTACACGGGCGACACGGGGCCGTCCACGGAACTGGGCTCGTTCATGCGTGGCGTGAGCGCCCTCGTCTGCGAGTGCTCGCTCCCCGACGCGCAGGCGACGGACAACCACCTGTCGCCCGCCCGCGTCGCCGAGTTGGCGGCCGCCGCGTGCCCGCGTCTTCTCGTGCTCACGCACGTCTACCCGCACCTCCGAACAGGCCACGACGTTCCCCGTCTCGTGGCCGAGGCCGGATACGCCGGCGCTACGCGCGTCGCCACGGAGGGACTCCGGGTCTCGTTGACGAACGGGTGACGCCAGTGGAGTATCCTGCTCCTGCCGGCGCCGCGGGGAGCGGACCGGAGAGTCACGGCCCCGCCGCGCCGTCGCGCGCGTTGCGGGCGAGAGTCACTCACAGGGGGAACGATGCTGGTGGTCATGAAGCACGGCGCCACGGACGGGCAGGTCGAGGACGTGGTCCGCGCGATCGAAGATATGGGATATCGGGCCCGGCCCATGCCCGGCGCCCAGCGCACGACCGTGGGTCTGGTCGGCAACGATGGACGCGTCGAGGAGAGCCGGCTCGTGGGGATCGATGGCGTGCTCCGCGTCATCCACGTGTCGCCGCCGTACAAGCAGGTCAGCCGGGAATGGTGGCCCGAGAACACGGTCATCGAGTTGTCCAACGGCGTGCGGATCGGCGAAAAGGATGTCGTCGTCATGGCCGGTCCGTGCTCCGTGGAATCGCGCGAGCAGATTCTGGAGACCGCCCACCGGGTCGCGGAAGCCGGGGCGACCGTGCTGCGCGGCGGAGCCTTCAAGCCGCGGACCTCGCCCTATTCCTTCCAGGGGCTGGGCGAAGAGGGGTTGCAGTTGCTCGCCCGCGCGCGGGAGGAGACGGGCCTCGCGGTCGTCACCGAGGCGCTGGACACGGAGAGCATGGGCCTCGTCGCGGAATACGCCGATGTCATCCAGATCGGCGCGCGGAACATGCAGAACTACTCCCTGCTGCGGGCGGCGGGCCGCGCCGGCAAACCGGTGCTCCTCAAGCGGGGGATGTCCGCGACGATCAAGGAGTTGCTGCTCGCGGCGGAGTACATCGTCGCCGAGGGTGAATCGCGGGTGATGCTGTGCGAGCGCGGCGTCCGCAACTTCGACACGCACGCGCGGAACCTCTTCGACCTCACCGCCATCGTGACGATCCACGAGTTGTCGCACCTCCCGGTCGTCGCGGACCCCAGCCACGGCACGGGGGCCCGGTCGAAGGTCGGACCGTTGGCGCGGGCCGCGGTCGCGGCGGGCGCGGACGCGCTGATCCTGGAGGTCCACCCGGATCCGCCGACGGCGGCGTCCGACGGCCAGCAGTCGCTCACGCTCGATCAGTTCGATGCGCTGATGGCCGAGCTTCACCCCATCGCGAACGCCATCGGCCGCCGGATCGCGCGCGCCCCGGTCCCCGCCCACGGCTGACCGCGGCCTCGGCAGCCTCGGAGAGCGGATCGCCGCGCGCCACCTGGCGGACGAGGGATACGAGATCCTCGACCGCAACTGGCGCGTGGGGCGGCTGGAGATCGACCTGGTCGTCAGGGACGGGGACACGGTGGCCTTCGTCGAAGTGAAGACCCGCCGCCCCGGCGTACAGGCGCCCGAGGAGGCGCTCTCGCGGGCGCAGCGGGGGCGGATCCGCCGAGCGGCCGGAGCGTGGCTCAGCCGGCATCCCGGCGCCGCCCCGGAAGCCCGCTTCGACATTGTCGCGGTGGAGGTCGATCGCCGCGGGAGATGCCGGGTCCGGCACATCCCGGACGCCTTCTACGGCGACGATGCGTGACGCCAGCGATACATGTAAGATAACGGTGCCCCAGGCCCGTGGGGCCGGAGCGCGTGAATCCCGTCAGGACCGTGAAGGTAGCAGCGGTAAGCGTGTGACGGTCGCCACGGCCCGCCTGGGGTCGTTCGCCCGATGTCGGCGGCGTCCTCGCGTCGCGAGACGCGGGCGCCCTCAGACCCGAAGGAGTCGAAGCCGGCCGGGGCCGTGACCCGGCCGACCCAGATGGCTCACGAGCCCTTGTACCGCACCGCGCTGGCCAGAACCTACCGGCCCCGAGGCTTCTCGGAGCTGATCGGGCAGGACCACATCGGGCCCACGCTGAAGGCCGCGATCGAGTCCGGACGGGTCGGCCACGCATATCTCTTCTGCGGCCCGCGCGGCGTCGGGAAGACGACGACGGCGCGCATCCTCGCGATGGCCCTGAATTGCCCCGACCGCTCCGCCGGCGAACCGTGCGGCGCGTGTACGTCGTGCGAGCGGATCTGGTCCGGAGGCGCCTCGCTCGACGTCGTGGAAATCGATGCGGCGAGCCACCGGGGCGTCGAGGACGCGCGGGATCTCCGCCGCCGGGCCGCGTACGCTCCCACGAGCGAGGAGCGCTACAAGATCTACATCCTCGACGAAGCGCACATGCTCACGCGAGACGCGTGGAACGCGCTCCTGAAGATCCTCGAGGAGCCGCCACCGCGCGTGATCTTCGCCTTCGCCACCACCGAGCCGCAGAAGATCGAGCGCGGCGCGGCCCCCGTCATGTCCCGCTGCCAGCGATTCGACTTCCGGCGGGTGTCCGTGCCGGACATCGCGAGCCGGCTGGAGACCGTGCTCGAGGCGGAGGGGATCCCCGCCGAGCCGGGGGCGCTGCGGGCGATCGCGCGCCGGGCCGAAGGCGGCGTCCGGGACGCGCTTTCGTCCCTCGACCAGGTGCTCTCCTTCAGGGGAGACGCGGTCGAGATCGCGGACGTCCGCCGCATGCTCGGGCTCGTCGACGAAGATCGATATCTGGCGTTCTTCGAGATCGCGGCGAACGGGGACCGGGCCGGCGTGTTCGCCTTCGTCCAGGACCTCCTCGACGACGGGCACGACCCCGCGGAGTTTCTGCGCGGACTCGGTGACGCGCTGCGAACCCTCCTCGTGCTGAGGCTCGATCCGGAGGCCGAGGCGGTCGAACTCCTGCCCGAGTCGCGCGAGCGTTTCCTCGCCGCCGCCGAGGCCCTGGTCCCGGCGGACCTGCTGAGGATGCTGGCCGCACTCAGCGAGTTCGAGGCCTCCGGCATGCTTCACCGGTCCTCGCAGCCGCGCATCCAGCTCGAGGTCCTGCTTCTGCGTCTCGTCCGCATGGAATCGACCGTCGAACTCGAAGAACTCCTCGCGGCGCTGGGCGCCCCGGCCCGCGAGCCCGCGCCCCGTCCGCGACCGCCGGAGCGGCCCCCGCGCCCGCGCGAGAAGCGTCCTTCGCCGCCCGCCGCCGCTCCCGCGGACCCGTCCCCGCCGCCGAAGCGTCCGCCGCCGGAGCCGGCCCCGCCGGAAGCCCCGCCGCCGCCCAGTCGCTCCGGCTCGGCGTCCGCAGCCCGCGTCCGCGACGCGTGGGCCGCGGCGGTCGCCGAGACGCCGGGACTGGGCGGCGTGCCCGGGCTGGCTCTGCGCGGCGCCGAGGTCGACGGCCTCGTGAAGGACGAGGTTCGGCTCCGCGTGCCCGCCGGGCTGCGGGAGGAACTCGAGAAACTGTTCAAGGACGAGTCGCGTTCCGACCCTCTGCGCGCGAATCTCGCGGAGCGCCTGGGGTTGCCGGCCGTCCGGTTCGCGATCGTCGACCACAACGGCGGCCGCATGACTGCGGGGGAAGCGGCCCGCACGCGGGTCGAGCGGCTGCTCGACGGAAACCCGCAGCTGCGGGAGGCCGTGAAGGAACTCGACCTCACCCTGAAGGAGTAGGAGAATCGGAGTGGACGGCGTAGACATCCAGCAGTTGATTCAACTCAGCAAGCAGATGCAGTCGCGCATGAGCGAGATGCAGGAGAAGCTCGAGCGCGAGACGATGACGGCGGCTTCGGGCGGCGGGATGGTCGAGGTGACGGTGGACGGCCAGGGCAACATCAAGAGCGTCTCCATCGACCCCGCCGTCGTGGACCCGGCAGAGGTCGAGATGCTCGAGGACCTCATCGTCGCCGCGGCCTCCGCGGCGCAGCGCCGGGCCAAGGACCGAATGGAGAGCGAGATGCGTCAGGCGGCGGGAGGCCTGCCGTTGCCGGGCATCGGCAACTTCCTCGGCCGCCCGTGAACGCGATCGAAGCCCTCGTCGGCGAGCTTGGCCGGCTCCCCGGGATCGGCCGCAAGACCGCGCGGCGGCTCACGTATCATCTTCTCAAGAGTTCGAAGGACGATGCCCGGCGGCTGGCGCGGGCCCTGGAACGGGTCGCGGCGGAGGTCCGCGTGTGTGGCGACTGCGGCAACCTCAGCGACATGGAGCCGTGCGAATACTGCCGCAGTCCGCGGCGCGATCCGGCACAGGTGTGCGTCGTGGAGGAAGCCTCGGACATTCCGGCGATCGAGAACTCGGGGAACTTCGGGGGTATGTATCATGTACTTGGCGGACGATTGTCCCCTCTCGATGGGGTCGGACCCGAAGACCTGAACATCAAGGCCCTGCTTCGGCGTCTCGACACCCCGGTCCGGGAGGTGATCATCGCGACGAACGCGAGCGTCGAAGGCGAGGCGACGGCGACGTACCTGCAGCGCCTGCTCGCCTCGGCCGCCGACGTCACGGTCACGCGGCTCGCCCGCGGGCTGCCCGTGGGGGGGGACCTCGAGTACGCCGACGGAGTGACGATCGCCGAAGCCTTCGCCGGCCGACGGGAGATGTAGTGCCGATGATGACTCGAATCGAATACGAGGAAGCGGACCGCCGGTCCGCGACGGGCTGGAAGATCGCTGCCGCCGCCCTGCTGGGCGCCGCCGCGGCCGTCGGCCTCGGGATCTACCTGGCGCGGGACCAGATGCGCCGCCACCGGCGCGAACTGTTCAGTCCGCACCCGCTCCGGCGCCTGGGCGCCCTCGGATACCTGAAATCGCACCCGTCCGTGGACGATCTGCCGCTGCTGAGAGACTATCTTGCATGGGAGGAGCGGCCGCTCCTCCGCAAGCGCGCCATGGCGGTCCTGGAGAGTCTCGAGAGCGTGCTCGCGAGCGACGCCACACTGGAGAGCGGAGACCCACACTGAATCTCCCGAACGCGATTACCACCGGCCGGATCCTCGCGGCTCCCGTCGTGACGGCGCTGCTCCTGCAGCCCCGGCCGGCGCCTCGCATGATCGCGTTCGTCGTGTTCGTCTTCGCCGCGCTCTCGGATCTGTGGGACGGACACCTGGCCCGGGCCCGCGGCCAGGTGACCTCCTTCGGCAAGATCGTCGACCCGCTGGCCGACAAGCTGCTGCTCGTCGCCGCCCTCATCCCCGTCTACAGCATCAATCTCGGGCAGGCGGGAACCCCGTCTCTCCCCGTGTTCAGCGTCATCCCGCTCTGGGCCATCGTCATCTTCCTGGGGCGCGAGGCGCTGATCACGCTGCTCCGCTCCTTCGCCGCGCGGCGGGGCCGCATCGTCGCGGCGCAGATCCTGGGCAAGAGGAAGGCGCTCGCGCAGAACATCTTCATCGGCTCCGCGATCCTCTGGGTCGCGTTCCTGACCCCCGGCTTCGTGGCCCCGGGCGGCTGGGCGTGGCAGGCGTTCTCCACCTTCCACGGCTGGTTCACCACGACCTTCCTCACCCTCGCCGTGCTGCTCACCCTGGCCTCCGCCGTGACCTACCTGGGCATGTTCTCGCGCGTCATGGCGGGTCGCCATTCGTAAGCGCGGTCCGTCGCTGTTCGAGGCCGCCGCGACGCTCATCGAAGGCCTGCGGGAGAGGGGTCACACGCTGGTGCTCGCCGAGAGTTGCACCGGCGGCCTGATCGGCGCCGCCCTCACCTCCGTACCCGGAGCTTCGGAGGTGTTGTGGGGTGGGCTGATAAGCTACGATGACGCCGCCAAGAGGGCGCTGCTGAACGTGTCGGAGGCCTCGCTCCGCCGGCACGGCGCCGTCTCGCGGGCCGTGGCGGAGGAGATGGCTGCCGGGGCACGGCGCGTGGCGGAGAGCACCTGGTCCATCGCGGTCACGGGCATCGCCGGGCCCTCGGGCGGATCCGCCGACAAACCCGTGGGCACCGTGTGGATCGCGCACGACGGCCCCTCTCGCGACGCGCGGCGTCACCGTTTCGCGGGAAGCCGGGACGAGATCCGGGAAGCGGCCGCGCTGGAAGCGATACGCTGGCTGGATTCACGGCTCTGACGAGCATACTCGAGGATATTCGATGGGAACGAGGGATCTGGAGCAGGAGATGGAGAGCGCGGCGCCGGAGGATGCCGTTCCGGGGGACGGCGCTCCGGAAGATGCCGCTCCGGAGGACGCCGCCGCCGAGCCGGACGCGCCCGAGGCCGCCTCGGAATCGGAGACGCCCGGGCACGTGGACGAAGTCCACCCGCCCGAGTCCGGCGAGGACCCGGGGCCGGCCGGAGAACTCGCGTCCCTGCAGGACCGCCACCTCCGGCTCGCGGCGGAGTTCGACAACTTCCGGCGCCGGACGAGACGGGAGTTGGGCGATGCGGGAGAGCGGGCGCGGGCGGAACTCGCCGGCAAGCTCCTCGAACTGATCGATGACCTGCAGCGCGTGGCCGAGTCGCCGCTCGAGGGCACGACGACCGAGGCGCTGCACGAGGGCATCGGGCTCGTGGCCCGGAAGTTCGCGAAGGTCCTCTCCGACGCCGGAGTGGAGCCGGTGAACCCCGTGGACGAGCGCTTCGACCCCAACCTCCACGACGCGCTCATGATGACCCCGACCGACGACCCGGAGCAGGACGAACTCGTGTCGCACGTCGTCCTCATCGGATACCGGCTCGGCGACCGGCTGCTCCGCCCCGCGCGCGTCACGGTCTACCGCCACGAAACCGAAGCTTCCTGATCCGATGGCGACGCAGGCGAAGGACTACTACAAGATTCTCGGGGTCGCGGAGAACGCGAGCGCGGACGAGATCCGGAAGGCCTACCGCAGGCTCGCGAAGGAGCACCACCCGGACGCGAACGCGGGCGATCCGACGTCGACGGAGAAGTTCAAGGAGGTGTCGGAGGCGCACGGCGTCCTCTCCGATCCCGACAAGCGCAAGAAGTACGATCGCGTGCGGAAGTACGGCGGCATCGGAGCGTTCGGGCCCGGCCAGGCGGGCGGAGCGCCCGGGGGCGCGGGCAACTTCAAGTTCGAGGACCTGTCCGACCTGGGCGGCATCGGCGGCATCTTCTCGTCGATCTTCGATTTCGGGAAGAAGGCGAAGCCGGAGAAGGAGGGGCCGAAGCGCGGCCGCAACGTCGAATACCTGGTCACGGTTCGGCTCCGCACCGCGGCGCGCGGTGGCCGGGTCTCGGTCACGGTGCCGATCAACGAGGAGTGCGCGACGTGCGACGGGGACGGCGCCGCTCCCGGCACGTCGCTGAAACGCTGCCCCGAGTGTGACGGCCGGGGCGAAGTCACGTTCGGGCAGGGCGGGTTCTCCGTCACGCGCCCGTGTCCCGTGTGCGTGCGGCGCGGGATGGTGCCGGAGACGCCGTGCTCGAGTTGCTCCGGGCGCGGCCAGGTGAACACGCGGCGCAAGCTCAGCGTCAAGGTGCCCGCGGGAGTCGAGAACGGTTCGCGCGTCCGCATCTCCGGCAAGGGCGAGCGCGGTCCGGGCGGTGGCCCCGCGGGCGACCTCATCATCAAGTTCCAGGTCGACCTCGACCGCTTCTTCACCCGCGACGGGCTCGATCTCGCCTGCGAGGTGCCGATCAACGTGGCGCAGGCGATTCTCGGCTCGAAGGTCAAGGTGAGGACGATCGGCGGGAACAAGGTCGTGCTC
The DNA here is from genome assembly GCF_947581735.1 of Candidatus Palauibacter soopunensis. Taxonomy (NCBI): domain Bacteria; kingdom Pseudomonadati; phylum Gemmatimonadota; class Gemmatimonadia; order Candidatus Palauibacterales; family Candidatus Palauibacteraceae; genus Candidatus Palauibacter; species Candidatus Palauibacter soopunensis. The sequence continues at coordinate 99,416 of NZ_CANPVT010000024.1, read as the reverse complement.
AGAATCCCGCCGGGTACGCAGAGCGGGACCACGTTCCGGATTCGCGGCCAGGGCATCCGGCGCGGCGAGAACCGGGGCGACCAGCTCGTCAAGGTCGTCGTGGAGACGCCCGACCTCTCCGGCGAGGGCCTGCGGAAGGTGAAGGACCTCGCGCAGCAGGAGGGCCTCTCCTACTGACCCGCGGGTCGGCTGCCTCGCCGCCCACCGTCAGTTCGAGACGATGACGCCGCCGCCGAGGACGAGGTCGTCCCGGTAGAGCACGGCGCTCTGTCCGGGCGTGATCGCCGACTGCGGGACGGGCAGCTCCAGCGAGAATCCGGCCGGCGTCGCCTCGATGACATCCGCGTCGACGATCGCGGCCCCGTGCCGGATCCGAACGCCGATGCGCTCGCCACTGGCCGGAGGCTCGGCGAGCCAGTTCACGCCCCGGGCGCCGATGCGCGAGCGAGCCAGGGAGGTCCGCGGCCCGATGATGACGTCGCGCGACTCCGGCCGGATCTCGAGCACGAACATCGGCTCGGCGAAACCGCCCGGAAGCCCCTTGCGCTGCCCCACCGTGTAGTGCGCGTAGCCCGGGTGTTCCCCCGCGTCCGAGCCGTCCTCCAAGCGGATGGCGCCGGGCGAGAGGGCAGGGTGGTCTTCCGGCAGGTACCGGCGCAGGACCCCGGCGTAGTCGTTGTCGGGGACGAAGCAGATCTCGAACGACTCCGGCTTGTCCGCCGTGTCGAGGCCGAGCCGCCGCGCCTCCGCGCGGACCTGCGGCTTCGTGAGCTCGCCGACCGGCAGGAGAAGGCGGTCGAGCGCCTCGCGCGGCATCCCCCACAGGAAGTAGGTCTGGTCCTTGTGGTCGTCCGCGCCGAGGTGGAGTTCCGGCGGCCCGGAGCGGGGCCGGATCACGCGCGCGTAGTGCCCCGTCGCCAGCCAGCGGCAGCCCAGCGCGTCCGCCCGCACGAGGAGGTCCCGGAACTTCGTGAAGCTGTTGCAGCGGACGCACGGGATCGGCGTGCGGCCGGCCGCGTACTCCGACACGAAGTCGTCGATCACGTCGCGCGTGAACTCCTCCTCGACATCGAACACGTGGTGCGGCATGTCGAGCTGGGCCGCGACGGACTTGGCGTCCGCGATCCCGTCGAGGCCGCAGCAGGTGCGCGTCGGGCCCTCGCTGCCGGTGTAGCAGAAGGTCTTCATCGTCACGCCGATGATCGGACGGCCCTCGCGCGCGAGCAGCGCCGCGGTGAGCGAAGAGTCCACGCCGCCCGACATGGCGACGAGCACGGAGTCCGCGAGGCGGGTCGGGGCGATCATGGACGCGCGATCTCAGGCCGTAATGGCGACGACCCGCGCGGCGACCCGCGCGAGCGCATCCGCCGCCGCGTCGACGTCCGCCCGGGACGTGTCGTGGCCGAAGCTGAAGCGCACGGCCGCATACGGGACATCGCTGGTGATCCCGATTGCGTCCAGCACGTCGGAGCCGACGCTCGAGTCGGAGCCGCACGCCGACCCGCCCGAGACCGCGATCCCCTCGAAGTCGAGGGAAACGAGCACGGCTCCGCTGTCACACCCCGGAATCCCGACGCTGACGAGATTCGGCATCCGCAGCGGCGCGTCCCCGGCATGGATCCGGGCATCCGGAATCTCCGCCCGGATCCGCGCCTCGAGGTGATCGCGCAAGCCGGTCCAGCGCGCGACCGCCGCCTCGCGGTCCTCGAGCGCGAGCGCGAGCGCGGCCGCGAAGCCCGTCGCGCCGACCGGGTTCTGCGTGCCCGGCCACATGGACCGTTCCTGGCCGCCGCCATAGCTCAGCGGCTCCAGCGTCACCCCCGGCCGCCGGTAGAGGAGGCCGATCCCCACGGGCCCGCCGAGCTTGTGCGCCGTCGCCGACAGGAGATCGACCGGCGTCCGCTCGAGATCGCAGTCCACCTTCCCCAGCGCCTGCACGGCGTCCGTGTGTACGAGGGCCCCGTATTCGTGGCCCAGTTCGACGATGTCCCCCATCGCCTGGACCGTGCCGATCTCGTTGTTCGCCCACATCACCGAAATCAGCGTCGGCGCGTCCGGGTCCGCCGCGAGTTCCCGCCGCAGCCACGCGAGATCGATCGTCCCCGAGCGGTCCACGGGAATCCGCGCCGCGCGGGCCCCCTCAACGGCCCCGCGGTCCGCCGCCTCGAGGCACGCCTTGTGCTCGATCGCGGACACGAACACGCGCGGGCTGCGCCCCGGGTTCGCCCGGACGAAGCCGAGGATCGCGAGGTTGTCCGACTGCGTGCCGCCGCCCGTGAAGTAGATGGACGAGCGCGGGCCCCCGAGCAGATCCGCGATCCGCCCGCGCGCGACCTCCAGGCAGCGATGCGCCCGGCGCCCGGGGGCGTGCGCGCTCGCGGGATTGAAGCCGTCCCGCAGCTCCGCTCCCATGGCATCCCACACCTCCGGCCGCATGGGCCAGGTCGCCGCGTAATCGAGGTAAAGCCGCTCTTCTTCCGGCTGTATCATCGCCCTTTTTCGGTCAGGATTCGCCCGCCGAGCAAAGAGGGTCTATTGTGTCGAAGCTTCAAACGACGCCGCAACTCGGGATGGAGTACATGGAACCACCACGTTCCGCGCCGGGGGGCACCCCGCCGGCGCCAAACCCCACGGGGCCCACGTCCGACCCACAGAGCATACCGCCGCGCGGGGCCCCGGTGTTCCGCACCACCGTCCACGGACTCGCCTTCGAAGACCGCGCCCGCCACCTCGACGCCGTAGGCCCGAAGGAGGAACTCCTCCTGATTCCCGACCCGCCCGGAGGCGAACCCGACGATGTGTGGGTCCATATCCGCGATGGTGACCCCGTCGGCCACCTTCCCCGGGAGATCGGCGCCTGGCTCGCCCCGTGGATGCGGCGCGGCGGCGCGGCACGCGTGCAGGTGATCAAGGTGGGCGCCGAGTCGGTCCCGAGCTGGAAGCGCCTCCTCGTCGAGGTTCGCTGCGGCTGACGCCTTCAAGGCGCCCGGCGTCCGTGAAAGGCGCCTTTCTATAACGAGCGAACTCCGAGGCGTGTGACATCGCTCACGCGCATCGTCTCATCGGTATGGAACGGTTCGCCGTGCGGGGCCCGGACCAGCGAACCGTAGTGCCGCGACGCGGTTTCGATGCGTTCGACGAGCGGCTGTCCGGTGGGGAAGATCTCGCCCGCCGCCGTCGCGCCCTCGAACTGTGACGCGTAGCACCGCACCGCCTCGACCTTCCGCTGGAACTGCGCTTCCGTGAGCGGTACGACGAAGGTCGGCTTCACCGCATCCTCCCGGTACGCCATCGCATAGAGGACCTTCTCCGGCCGCCGCCCCGGTCCGCCTTCGTACTCCCGCAGTCCCGCGAGGAAACAGGCGTCGCGCGCGAGTTCCGAGGCGACCCGGTGATCGGGATGGCGGCCGCGCGGATAGGGAAGGATCACCGTCCGGGGGGCGAGACGCCTCAGGTGCTCCACGACGACGCCCCGCGCCTCCAGCGAGTTTTCGAGCCGCGCATCCGGCAGCCCGGCGTTGACCCGCACCCCGACGCCAAGCGCCGCCGCCGCCCGGCCCGCCTCCTCCGCCCGCAACTCGGGCGTCCCGCGCGAGCCCATCTCGCCCCGCGTCAGGTCCAGGATTCCGGTCCGGCGACCCTGTTCGGCGGCGCGCGCCAGCGTCCCGCCGCAGGTGAGCTCGGCGTCGTCCGGATGCGCCGCGATGGCAAGGAGGTCCAGCGGTGATTCGGTCATCGGGTGGTCAGCCGCTCGCTTTCAGCCGCCTACTCGTAGCGCAGCGCGTCGATGGGGTCCAACCCCGCGGCCCGGGAGGCCGGGTAGAGCCCGAAACCGATCCCGGTCAGCACCGATGCCGCAAGGGCGGCCAGGATCGACCACAGCGGCACGACCGCCGGCAGCGGCGTCAACTGATTCACGGCCCATACCATCGCGCCACCCAGCAGCATCCCCGTCGCGCCGCCGAGCAGCGTGAGCGTGGCCGCTTCGACCAGGAACTGCCACATGATGTCCCGGCGTCGCCCGCCCATCGCTTTCCGCAGCCCGATCTCGCGAGTCCGCTCCGTCACGGAGATCATCATGATGCCGATGACCCCCACGCCGCCGACCATGAGCCCGATGCTCGACAACCCGAGCATCGCCGCGAACAGGACGTTCGTCAGCTGACCCCAGAGACTCAGCAATTGCTCCTGGCTCAGCACCGCGAAGTCGTCCTCCTCGCTCGGCTCCAGTTGGCGAAGCTGCCGCATCCGCGCGTGCGTCGCGTCGAGCGCTATCTGAAGGTCGGCTTCGGGTTCCGGCCGCACGATGATGCTGACGGCCCGGTCCCAGACGGGCAGCAGCTTGTCCGCGCTCGCGAACGGTACCCACACGTAGTGCGACGCGAGGCCGGCGAACAGGTTGGCCGGCACCCGGTACACGCCGACCACGCGAAACATGGCTCCGCGGCTGCCTTCGCCGATCCGGATCTCGCGGCCGAGCGGATCGAGCGACCCGAACAGGTCGGCCGCCACGGTGGAATCGATCACGGCGACGGGCGCCCGCCGTTCGGCCTCGGGGTGCGTGAACCAACGTCCCGAGATGATGTCGCCGCTGTAGATCTCGAGATAGTCGGCCCCGACGCCGTAGAACGAGATCTCGACCCGGTCCGACCCGACGCTCGCCTCGAAGGCCCCCGGACCGAAATCGCCGGTGAGTTCGACGAACGGCGACGCGCTTCGGATGCCCGGGATGCGCCCGAGGTCCCTGGCCCACCGCGGATCGAGCGGCTTGTTCCTGAAGAGGTCCGGCTCCTCCTCGCCCAGAGGGCCGCCACCGAAGCCCGCCGACGTGAAGTCCCAGTGCGCCACGTAAAACGTCTCGACGCCGTTCGGGGACATCGCGTCTTCGAAGCTCTGGTTGATGCCGGTGATCGCGGCCGCCATCACCATCACGACGAGCACGCCGATGGTGACGCCCAGGATCGTGAGGCCGCTCCGAACCTTGTTGGCCCTGATCGAGTCGAAGGCGACCGCGATCCCTTCGGTGACCGTCGAAAGGAACCCCATGCCGCCGCGTGCCCGAGCGGTCATACGCGCCTCCCCGTCGCCCGCGGCTTCGATCGCCTGCCGGAGTCAGGTCGCGCGTTTCCTGCCGCGGGAGATGACTACTCGTAACGCAACGCGTCGATGGGGTCCAGACCCGCGGCCCGGGAGGCGGGGTAGAGTCCGAAGCCGACGCCGGTCAGGATCGAGGCGGCCAGCGCGGCCACGATCGACCACAGCGGCACGACGGCGGTGAGCGGCGTGGCCTGGTTCACGACCCACACGAGCCCGCCCCCGAGCAGCATGCCGGTCGCCCCGCCCAGCAGCGTGAGCGTGGCCGCTTCGACGAGGAACTGCCACATGATGTCGCGGCGGCGCCCGCCCATCGCCTTGCGGAGCCCGATCTCCCGGGTCCGCTCCGTGACGGAGATCATCATGATGCCGATGACGCCGACGCCACCGACCATGAGCCCGATGCTCGACAGGCCGACCATTGCGGCGAACAGCACGTTCGTCAGCTGGCCCCACAGCTCCATCATCTGATCGGGGGTCATGATGGCGAAGTCGTCTTCCTCGCCGACCTGCAGTCCCCGCAGTTGCCGCATGCGGGCGCGGGTCGCGTCGAGCGCGGTCTGCAGCTCCGTTTCCGGTTCCGGCCGCACGACGAAACTGATCTGCCGGTCCCACACCCGCAGCAGCTTGTCCGCCGTCGCGAAGGGCATCCACACGTAGTGCGAGACGAGGCCGGCGAAGAGGTTGGCGGGCACCCTGTAGATGCCGACCACGCGAACCCTCGCGTTCTCGCTGCCCCTGCTGACGCGAATGTCCCGTCCGATCGGATCCCGGGTCCCGAACAGCTCCACGGCGGTGGCCGAGTCGATCACGGTGACCGCCGCGCGCCGCTCGGCCTCCGACTGGGTGAACCAGCGGCCGGAGATGATATCGCCGCCAGAGATCTCGATATAGTCGGCGCCCACCCCGTAGAGTCCGATCTCGACCCGGTCGCCCTCGGAGGAGGCCTCGTAGCCCGACCCCGCCAGATCCACGATGGGCGCCGCGCTCTGGATCCCCTCGACCCGACCCAGTTCCTTCGCCCATTCCGGTTTCAGCGGGGGGTTCCTGAAGAAAGCGTCCTCCCCTTCTTCGAGCGGGCCGCTGATTTGCATCGAGGAAAAGTCGAAGTGCGCCACCCAGAACGTCGTGATCCCCTCCGGGGCCATCAGCTCCGAGAAGCTCCGGTTGATCCCGGTGATCACCGCCGCCATCACCATGACGACGAGGACTCCGATCGTCACGCCGAGGATCGTGAGACCGCTCCGCACCTTGTTCGCCCCGAGCGAGTCGAAGGCGACGGCGATCCCTTCTGTGACCGTCGCGATGAACCCCATGCCTCGCATGCGCCGTCCTCCCGGGCTCACCGCAACCTCACTCGAACCTGAGGGCTTCGATCGGGTCGAGCCGGGCGGCTCGATAGGCGGGATAGAGGCCGGAAACGATCCCTACCCCGAGCCCGAGAATGAGGGAGATGATCATCGCCGGCACCGATACGGCGGCCGGCAGCGGCGTGAGTTGTTCGACGAGCAGCGCCATCCCGAATCCGGAGCCGATACCCAATGCCGCCCCCAGAATCGAGAGGGTCGATGCCTCGGTCAGGAACTGGAACAGGACGTCCCGCCGCTTCGCGCCGAGGGACTTGCGGAGCCCGATCTCCCGCGTCCGGTCCGTGACCGAGAGCAGCATGATGTTCATGATCACGATGCCGCCCACCACCAGCGAGATCCCGACCAGGCCGGGCAGCGCCGTCATCAGAACCCGGTTGATCGTCTCCCACGCATCGAGCAGTCCACCCGAAGTGTCGATGCCGAAATTGTTCGGCTCGGAGGGCCGCAGGCGCCGGTTGGAGCGCATCGCGCCCTCCACCTCCGCCATGGCCGGTTCCAGTTCGTCGATCGACCCCATCTTGACGGTGATCCCGTCGACCTCCAGCCGCCGGCGCGCCACGGTGCGCTGAAACGTCTCGAAGGGAACGAGTATGGCCGCATCGCGCAGATTCCCCGCGAGGCCGCCCTGCGCCTCCAGCACGCCGACGACCCTGAAACCGTGCCCGCCCGCCCGGATGCGCTTGTCGATGGGCGAGGTCGTGGGGAAGAGCCGTTCGGCGATCTGGGCGCCGATGACGGCGACCGGGAGCGCCTGCTGGTCATCGATCGGCGTCAGGCCCCGCCCATCCACCACCTTCCACCCCTGGACCGCCTCGTACTCCGGCGAACCCCCGACCATGAGGACATTGCGCCGCTCGTACTGCCCGTAGCGAGCCGAGCCCGCGACATCTCGCGCATAGTAGGCCAGGTATTGGGCGTCGGGCGCCGCGGCCTGCACCACCGCCACGTCCTCCATCGTGAGTTGGGGATTGCGGCGCTGCCGGCGTCGCTCGGCCTCATCGACACGGCCGGTCTGAATCTGCGGCCGTCGCACGACGGTGAACGTGTTCACGCCGAAGAGGGAACCCGCGAAGTCGTCCCGTACGTAGCTGTTCATGCCCTCGACGATCGTGATGACCGCCATGAGGAAGGTGATCCCGATGATGATGCCGAGGAGCGCGAAGAACGACTTCAGCTTCTGCGCCCATACCTGTTGGAGCGAAAGGCGAATGCCCTCCCAGAATCTCATCGGCGGAACGTCGCTCGGCCGCTAGCGGCCGCCATCGACGGGCGGCGTGGGCGGGGGCGCCCACGGGTTCGAGATGGGGCGCGGCGTTCCCGGGGCCGGAGGGGCGGCCTCGGGCGGCACCGGGTCCATCGGAGCGGCCGTCGGTGGCGGTGCCGACGGGGTGATCTCCGGGGGCGGCGACGGAGCGGTCTCAGGGGGCGGTGTCGGCTCGGGCGTCGCCTCCGGCGCCGGCTGGGCCTCCGGGCTCGCCGATGCGCCGTCCGCGACCGAAGCCGCCGTGGGCTGCTGGATGCCGCGCGCGAGGTATTCGTCCACCGACATCTGCGCCTCGACCTTGCCGTCGACGAGCGTGATCACGCGCTGCGAGCGGGCCGCGATGTCGTACTCGTGCGTGACCATGATGATGGTCTGGCCGTTCTCGTGCAGCGTGTCGAACACATCCATGATCTCCTCGGAGGTCGAGGAGTCGAGGTTCCCTGTCGGCTCGTCCGCGAGGAGGATCGAGGGGTCGTTGACGAGCGCCCTCGCGATGGCCACGCGCTGGCGCTGACCGCCGGACAGCTCGTTCGGTTTGTGGTCCATCCGGTCGGCCAGCTGAACGACCTCGAGCGCCTGCTCCGCCCTCTGCTGCCGGTCCCGGCTCGACACGCCCGCGTAGATGAGCGGCAGCTCCACGTTGTGCAGCGCCGTCGCCCGCGGCAGGAGGTTGAACGTCTGGAACACGAAACCGATCTCCCGGTTTCGAATCCGGGCCAGGCTGTCGTCGCTCAGGTCCTGGACCGCCTGTCCGTTGAGCACGTACTCCCCGCTCGTCGGGGAATCGAGGCAGCCGATCATGTTCATGAGCGTCGACTTGCCCGAACCCGACGGCCCCATGATCGACACGTACTCGTTGCGGAGAATCTCGATGTCCACGCCCGCCAGCGCGTGCACCGTCTCCGTGCCCATCACGTACTCCTTCCTCAGATCGCGCGTGACGATGATCGACTTCATGTGTCCGTTCCCGCTCATCGTCCGTCCTCTCCGTTGACCGCGGCGTCGCTCCCCCCGCTACCGTCTTCGCGGTTGGCCGCGCCGCCACCGGCCGGCGCGTCGATCCGGATCCGGCTCCCGTCGCTGAGTTCGCGGATCGCCTGGAACGAGCCCGAGACGACGGTCGTCCCGAGTTCGATCCCGGACATGACCTCGAAGTAGTTCTCGCCCGCGATACCGATCTCCACGGGCCGGAAGCGGACGATGTCGCCCTCCACGACGAAGACGCCCTCGATGTCCCGCGCCGCGTCGGATCGCGGAGCGCTCGGCAGGTTCTCGTTCGGGATCTCCTCGTACTCGTCCGCATCCATCAGCGTGAGCGCCGTGATCGGGATGCTGGGTACCTGGTCGCGGGTGGCCGTGATCACGTCGGCCGTGGCCGACAGGTCCGGCCTGATCCCTTCGGGCGGCTCACGAAGTTCGATGCGCACCTCGAAGTCGATCGCCTGGGCCGAACCGCCGGACGTGGCCGGATTCAGGGGGACGATCGAGCTGTTGCCGATCTCGGTGACGGTTCCCACGAAGCGCCGGTTCGGGAAGGCGTCGATCTCCACGTAGGCCGAGTCGCCGATGGTGATATCGGGCACGTCCGTTTCGTCCACCTCGATCACGGCCTCCATGACGGAAAGGTCCGCGACGGTGAGGAGCAGGCTGCCCGGATTGTTCATCGTCCCGACGATCGCGGTCTCGCCGCGCTCGACGTTGAGCCGCGTGATCCGGCCCGACATGGGCGCCCGGATCGTCGTCTTCCCGAGCCGGTCCCGTTCCTGGTCGAGGCTCGCCTCGGCCTGGTGGACCTGGTGCTCCGAGGCCTCGAGCAGCCGGTTCTGGACGTCGGCGTTCGTCACCGCCTGCTCGACTTCCGCCTCGGTCACGAAGTCGGTCCCCCGCGCCTGCAACGCCGTGAGCCGGTCCGCGTCCCGCTGCGCCTGCCGGTAGGTCGCCCCCTGCTGGGCGAGGTTGGCCTGCGCCTGGGCGAGACCGGCCTCGGCCCGTTCCACGGCCGCCCTGAAGAGGGCCGGATCGATCTGAAGCAGGAGGTCTCCCTCCTCCACGTCCTGCCCTTCCTCCACCGGGAGTTCGATGATCCGCCCGGCGACGTCCGTGGTGATGTCCACGTGCGTCTTCGGTTCTATGTGGCCCGTCGCGGAGACGTCGTCGATGAGATCCCGCAGCCCGACGGCCTCCACGCGGACCTCGACGGCGCCGCGCCCCTCCCGCTGCGTGGCGAGGAATCCCATGGTCGCGAGAAGTACAACCACGACGACCGCGATGATCGCTTTCTTCATCCTGTACAAGGACCTTTATTTCGAGACTCGGCGGGCGGTTCGGGCAACCGCATGGCCCGCGCCCGGGGGTACGTCATGGGTACGTCACGGGTACGTTGGCGCGACGTGCGCGGTTTCACTTGCTAGCCCGCCAGACCGGCGAGGAGACCCGCGAACCCCGCGAGCGCCGCCACCAGGATCAGGTAGAGCACGAGCAGATACGTCGTGCCCGCCGCCACGGACCGCCCCGGATAGAAGCGGCTCACCGCCACCCCGAGCACCCCGCACGTCCAAACAGAGAAGATGTTGATTCCGTTTAGGAACCTGCCGATGAACCCCTCCATCTCGGGCAGGAAGAGACCGGGCGTGAGGGTCACGATCTCCGCGCCGGCCGCCATCAGGCCGATGGAGACGATCCCTCCCGCCGTGTAGACGTACATGGCGTGCGCGCCGGCGCTGAACAGCTGCCTGAAGCTGGCCTCGCCCCCCATGATGACGTTGAACGCGATGAGGAGAAGTCCCGCGATGAGCGAGAGTATGAGAGGCGTCGCGATGACCGCACCCGCGATGACCCCGACCGCTCCGGGCGAAACGGCCGCATCGACCTGCTGCTCCAGCACCGCGGGGTCGGTTCCCGCCGGTATGAAGTCCGAGATCCGGGCCTCCGCCGCCCTCCGCAAGACGTCCTCGGGGACGACGACCGGCGTAAGGAACTGAAGCGCAATGCTCACGCCGATCAGCGCCAGAACGGCGCCCATCCAGGCGGGCTGGTGACGCAGGGCGTCGAACAGCTTCGCCGGCGAGACGAAGACCTGCACGATGCGCACGGGCAGCGAGGGGATCCCGTGCTCCTCCACCGATGCCTCGGACGATTCCGGATGGTGTTCCATCTTCTCCTCCAGTCTGTCTCAGCTCCCGGCAGCCTGTCTCAGCTCCCGGCCGGGGCGCGCAGGGCCTCGCGTCCCGCGGCGTCCAGGACGCGGAGCAGCCGGTCGTCCGCGTCGAGCCACACCTGGTGCCGGGCGCCTTCCATGTCCACATCGTAGCGGGTCGCGTCCACCGACTCCTCGTCGAGCGAAACCCGTTCCTCCGTCCGCGCCGCGAGGCGCACGGTCACGGTCCGGCCATCGAGGGGCAGGATCGCCTTCAGCCGCCCATCCGGCGCTTCTCTGAGCGCACGCACGAGCACGAGATAGTGATGCGCGATCCCCGGCTGCAGGATCGCGGCCACATCCTGGACCGGGTACTCCTTCCAGCGCTCGCCGTCCGGCGTCGCGAAGTGGAAGCGGATCCGGTCGGGGAAACGCTCCCCGCTCACGAGAGCCGATACCCCGTCGCGAATCTCATATTTCACCGGAAGCAGGTTGAGATCCATCTGCAGGCGTATCTGCCATGCGGCCCGCTGCACCATCTCGACGGTGGCGAACGCGTTAACCGTGGATCCGGTCTGCCAGACCCGGAAGCGCTCCGTCCCCACGCGGCGCCCCGCTTCGCGCAGGTAGAGGTGGCCGGAGTCCAGTTCCTGCGCGGCCAGCGGGAGGGGATTCGGCAGGGCGGCGAGCAGCGGACTCAGCAGGAGCACTCCGAGCAGCCCGCGGCAAAAGCCCCGCTGCGTTCGAGCGGCGCCGCATCTCACCCTCTTCTCCACTCTTCCGCCTTGTTCCTGGGCCGTTCTTGAGGACCGGTTGAGACCGGCCCCGATCATGACTCACGGTGAAGTTACAAGGCTGCGCGGACGGGAGCGAAAGAAGAATGCCGGAGTGGGTGGGGTCGGCCTCGGTAATGTCGGCGGCGGTGATGGGGCTCGACGTGCGGCCGGTGAGCGTGGAGGTGTCGCTGATCAGGGGGACGCCGATCATGCAGATCGTCGGTCTCGCGCAGAGCGCGGTGCGCGAGGGCCGCGAGCGAATCCGGGCCGCGGCGGCGCAGTTGGGCCTTCACGTTCCCGGGCTTCGCATCACGGTGAACCTGGCGCCGGCGGATCTTCCCAAGACCGGGGCCGCGCTGGACCTGCCGATCATGCTCGGAATCCTGTGCGCGAAGGGGGACCTCCCTCAGGATGCCCTCGACGGGACGCTGGCCGTGGGCGAACTCGGGCTCGACGGTTCCCTGCGGTCCATCCGGGGCGCCCTTCCGATCGCGCTCTTCGCGGCCGCGAACCCGCGCGTCGCGCGCCTCCTCCTGCCGGTCGCGAACCTGCGGGAAGCGGCGGCGGCGGAAGGGATCGCCGTGGGTGGCTCGGAGTCGCTGACCCATATTCTCGCTGCTCTGAATGGCGAAGTCCGGCTCCGCGCACCACTGGCTCTCGTGTCTCCCGCCGTTGGGACGACGGGCGGCCGCGGGCCGGACGACGGCGGGTTCGATCTGTCCGCCGTGAAGGGGCAGCCCGTCGCCAAGCGGGCGCTGGAGATCGCGGCCGCCGGAGGGCACAACCTCCTCCTTTCGGGCTGCCCGGGCTCCGGAAAGACGAGTCTCGCGCGCTGCCTCCCCGGTCTCCTCCCTGTCCTCGACGTCAGAGAGGCGGTGGACGTGACGGTGATTCACAGCGTCGCCGGCCTCGTGGCCGACGGCTCGGGGCTCAAGCGGGCCCGGCCCTTCCGCGCGCCGCACCATTCGATCAGCGAGGCCGGGCTCATCGGCGGCGGGACTCGTCCGCGGCCGGGCGAGGCCTCTCTCGCGCATCACGGCGTGCTCTTTCTCGATGAACTTCCGGAGTTCGGGCGCCGCACGCTGGAGGCGCTGCGCCAGCCGATCGAGGAGGGACAGGTGCGGATCGTCCGCGCCGCCGGGTCGGCCAGCTTTCCCTCCGAGTTCACGCTCGTGGCCGCGATGAACCCGTGTCCGTGCGGCTTCCTGGGCGTGCCGGGCCGCTGCCGCTGTCCCGAGGACACGGTGCTGCGCTACCGCCGCCGGGTCAGCGGGCCGCTTCTCGACCGGATCGATATGCTCGTCGACGTTCCGGCCCTGCGCTGGGAGCAACTCGCGGACGCGGCACCCGGCGAGACGAGCGCCGTCGTGCGGGCCCGGGTGTCGAAGGCCCGTGCCCGCGCGGCCCGCCGCCACGGAACGACCAACGCGCGGATCCCGCCGGTCCGTCTCGAGGAGGCGTGCCGGGTCGACCGGGGCGGCCGTTCGCTCCTGCGGAAGGCCGTGACGCATCTCGGCCTCACGGCCCGCGGCTACCACCGCGCGCTTCGCGTCTCACGCACTATCGCGGATTTGGAGGAACGGGTCGGCGTATCCGAGGACCACGTCGCCGAGGCGATTCGTTTCCGCGGACCCTGCTAGGGCAGCGCGTCGGCCGGGAGTTCGGGGCAGGGGGCCGCCTCCACGGGCTCAGAGGCGGGAACATCCCCCCTTCCGAGCGCGAGGAAGTTCTCGAGCAGGCGGCGTCCCCCCGCCGTGAGTACGGCTTCGGGGTGGAACTGCACGCCCCACAGGGGCCACGACGCGTGCTCGAGGGCCATGACTTCGCCCTCCTCCGTACGGGCCGTGACCCGCAGGCCGGCCCCCGGCTCGCCGGGATCCACGACCAGCGAATGGTAGCGGGTGACCTCGAGCGGCGAGGGGAGGCCCGCGAACAGCCCGCGCCCTTCGTGCCGGATCGCCGACAGGCGGCCGTGCATCGGACGCGCGGCCCGGACGACGCGTCCGCCGGTCGCCGCGGCGATACACTGGTGTCCGAGACAGACGCCGAGAATCGGGATCTCCGCGCCCACCGCCCGGATCACCTCGACGGAAACGCCGGCTTCGGCGGGCGTGCAGGGACCCGGCGAGATGACGATGTGCGAGAAGCCTTCGTCCCCCAGCGTTCCCGGATCGACGTCATCGTTGCGCCGCACCCGCACCGTCTCCCCAAGTTCCTCGAGGTACCTAGAGAGGTTGAAGGCGAACGAATCGTAGTTGTCGATGAGGAGGATCATGGCAGGCGCAGGATATGTCGCCCCCGACGTCCGGTCGAGGCTCTTCGTGGCCATCCTCCTCCCCTCCGCGATCCGCGCCGACCTGGCACGCGCGACCGCGGCGCTGCGGGCGCTCGAGGGCGTGCGGCCGGTGCGCGCGGAGCAACTGCACCTCACGCTGCGCTTCATCGGGGAGGTCGACCGCGGCCTCGAGGCGCCGCTCGCGCGGGAGATCGCCGCCGCGACGGAGGCGCAGCCGGGCTTCCCGATCCGGCTGGGCGGTGCCGGCGTCTTCCCCTCCCACCGTCGCGCGCGCGTCGTCTGGGTCGGTGTCGAGGAGACGCCCGACCTCGCCGCGCTGCAGCGCTCCGTGGAGGAAGCCGTGGTCCGCGCCGGCGTGGCCCCCGACCCGCGCCGCTTCCGCCCGCACGTGACGGTGGGACGAATCCGCCGCCCCCCGCCACCCGTAGGTTTGGCGGGCGCCATCGCGCGCGTCCGCTTCGAGACCACGGTGGACGTTCGGCGCGTGTCACTGATGCGGAGCGAACTTCTCCCCCGCGGCGCGCGGCACACGGAAGTCGCCGCCTCCCGGCTGGCGGGCGGCGCCGATGACGCGGGCGGCACCGATGACGCCCGCCGCGCACGGCGCTAGCTTTTCCTCTTTCCCCGATTCCGGTCGGAGGCGGTCGACATGGGTGTTTTCCGAAAGCTCTTCAAGGGCCTGGGCTTTCTCATCTTCCTTCTGATTCTGCTGATCGTCGGCTGGATCTTTCGCGGAGACATCGAAGCGTGGCTCGCGAACGCGGGCGCGGATGAAATCGTCGTCGCGGAATCCACGCCGGAATTCGGTCCCGAGGCGGCGGCGCGGGTGGACGCGGCCCTGCGGGAGCTGGCGGCCGGCGGCGGGGCGGCCGAGACGCGGTTCACAGAGACGGAACTCCAGAGCTACGTACGCTACCGGCTGACCTCCCTGCTGCCGGCCGGCGTCGGCGAGCCCGCCGTCGAACTGCGCGACTCGACCGTCGCCTTCACCGTCATGCTCAACTTCACGCAACTCCCGATCGCCGCGGACATGGCGTCGAGCCTGGCGAGGACGCTCGGGGATTCCGCCCGGGTCGCCGGAGAGGTCCTCCCGCGAGTGGGGGAGAGCGGCGAAGGACGCCTCGACCTCGTGAGTCTCCAGGCGGGCATCCTCCCGGTGCCCCCGATGATGCTGGGCATGGCCGCGCAGCAAATGGGGTTGCGTGCGGACGGACGAACCGTGCTCTTCGACATCCCCGAGACCGTCGTCGACGTCCGGGTGGAAAACGAGGAGGTCGTCCTCCTCATGGATCGCTAATCCAAGCGCGGAGTTCCTCCGGCCATGGCTGAGAAGTTCCTCAACTACATCGCGGGTGAGTGGACTGCGCCCGCCACGGGCGCATACATCGAGAACCGAAACCCGGCGCGCACGTCGGACCTCATCGGCCTCTTCCCTGACACCGGCGCGGCGGAACTGGACGCGGCCGTGGCCTCGGCGCAGCGCGGCTTCGAGCGCTGGTCCAGGACGCCGGCCCCGGAGCGGGGCCTGGTCCTGAAGACTGCGGGGGACCTCCTCACGCGGCACAAGGAGGACCTCGCGCGCACGGCCACGCGCGAGATGGGGAAGGTGCTCGACGAAACGCGCGGCGACGTCCAGGAGGCCATCGACACGGCCTACTACGCGGCGGTCGAGGGCCGGCGCCTCTTCGGACGCACGGCGCCCTCCGAGCTGAGGAGCAAGTGGGCCATGTCATTCCGGCGTCCGATCGGCGTGTTCGGGATCATCACCCCCTTCAACTTCCCGGTCGCGGTCCCGAGCTGGAAGATCTTTCCCGCGCTGCTGTGCGGGAACAGCATCATCTACAAGCCCTCGGAGGATGTGCCCCACAGCGCGCACCGGTTCGTGGAAATCCTGCTCGAGGCCGGCCTGCCGCCCGAGTGCGTGCAGTTGCTGCACGGCCGCGGCGAGACGATCGGGAACGCCATCGTCGAACACCCCGGCGTCCCCGGCCTCTCCTTCACCGGATCCACGGAGACGGGCAGCCGGATCGGCGAGGTCGCGGGCCGCATGCACAAGCGCCTCTCCCTCGAGATGGGCGGCAAGAACGCACAGATCGTCATGGCGGACGCGGATCTCGACCTTGCCCTCGAGGGCGTGCTGTGGGGCGCCTTCGGCACGACGGGACAGCGCTGCACCGCGACGAGCCGACTCCTGGTGCAGAGCGAGGTCCACGACGAGTTCGTGGAGAGACTGTGCTACGAAGCGCGCTCCCTCCGCCTCGGCGACGGGCAGGAGGCCGGCGTCGACGTGGGCCCCCTCATCCACGAGGCCGCGCGCGAGAAGTGCGAACGCTACATCGCGATCGCCCGCGACGAGGGGGCGACGGTCGCGACGGGGGGCGGACGGCCGGCGGAGAGCGGCCTCGGCGACGGCTGGTTCTTCGAGCCGACGGTCCTCGCGGGCGTCGACCGGGAACACCGGGCCGCGCGCGAGGAGATTTTCGGGCCGGTGCTCTCGGTGATCCGCTTCGACACGATCGACGAAGCTTTCGACATCAACAACGAAGTTCCCTACGGACTCTCGTCGTCGATCTACACGCGGGACGTGACCGCATCCTTCCGCGCCGTGGAGGAACTCGACAACGGGATCACCTATGTGAACGCGCCCACCATCGGCGCGGAGGCGCACCTCCCCTTCGGCGGCGTCAAGAACACGGGCAACGGGCACCGTGAAGGGGGGTGGGAAGTCTACGAGTTCTACACGGAAACGAAGGTGGCGTACGTCGATTACAGCGGCACGCTGCAGCGCGCGCAGATCGACGTCGACTGGTGAGGCAGGGAGGTGAGACCCCGTTGAGCATCGCCCGTACATCAGAGGGTGCGGCCGGCCCGCTCGCGGGACCGCCAGTCACCGGGTTGTGGAACAGGGAAGGGTGGGATGGAAAAACAATCGACTGAGAGAACCGTCCGCAGGTTTCGCGCTCCCACGGGGCGGGGGCGCCGGGGTCGCGACGCGTCCGTGGGCCGATGGATGTGGGAGTGGACGAAGTCCATCTTCATCGCCCTCGTCCTGTTTCTCTTCATCCGGACCTTCGTCGTGGAGGCCTTCCAGATCCCGACCGCCTCCATGGAGAACACGCTTCTGATCGGCGACTTTCTCCTCGTCAACAAGATGGTGTACGGAGCCGAAATCCCCGGTACCGACCTGGAGTTTCCCGCGTTCGGCGAGCCCTCGCGCGGTGACGTCATCGTGTTCGAGCCGCCCGACTCCGCCGAGCAGCCCCCGCGCACGAACTACGTGAAGCGAATCGTCGGGATGCCGGGAGACACCCTGCGCATGCGGCGGGCACGGCTCTTCGTGAACGGAGTCCCGTTCGAGGAACCCTATGTGAAGGCGGCGTCGAACTTCCCCGACGCCCCGAGCCCGAAGTTCGCCTGGCAGCGCCGGTACCTGACCGATGGCGCGCGCCGCTCCGGGGCCGTGACGACGCGAAACAACTGGGGGCCTCTCGTCGTGCCGGAGGACAGCTACTTCGTCATGGGCGACAACCGGTCGAACTCCGAGGATTCCCGCTACTGGGGCTTCGTGCCCAGGGATGCGATACGGGGAAGACCCTTCCTCGTGTACTATTCGTACGCGCGCGAGCCGCAGGGCCCCCTGGCCTGGCTCACCGAGATCCGCTGGGACCGGATTCTGCGCGGCGTCGACTGAGGTCGACCCGGATGGTCCGCATATTCGAACGCTACCTGGCGGACATCGGTCGCGAGAGCCTGCTCGACGCGAAGACCGAAGTGGAACTGGCGCGGCGGAGTCGGGCCGGCGACCAGGCGGCGCGGAGGCGGCTCGTCAGCGCGAATCTCCGCTTCGTCGTGTCGGTCGCGCGCGGCTACCGCGGCCGTGGCGTCCCGCTGGCCGATCTCGTGAACGAGGGGAACCTGGGGCTCGTGCGCGCCGCGGATCGCTTCGATCCGGAGCGCGGCGTCCGTTTCATCAGCTACGCACACTACTGGGTGCGGCGGGCCATGAGGCAGGCCATCGTCGATCAGGGCGATCACCGGGTGCCCGGCGAACCCGTCGCGCACCGCTTCTCCCTCGACGAGATGGCTCCCGGCCGCGCCTGCACCTTCGAGGAACTGCTGCCCGACGAACACGCGCCCGAACCCGGAGCCGGGCTGATTCGGGAGCGGCTGCGGGCGGCCATCGAGACGAGTCTGGCCGACCTCCCGCCGCTCGAATCGGAGGTCGTGCGCCGCTACTTCGGTCTCGGGTTCAGGAGACCGCAGACGCCCGCCGAGATTTCGGCGGCGCTCGACGTGTCCCGCGAGCGGACACGCCGGCTCAAGGAGCGCGGCCTCTCGCGGCTGCGCGCGGGCGCCGAGCGGTCCGGGCTCGTTCGCTTCGTCAACGACGGCGCGCCCCGCGCCGAAAGCCAGGATGCGCCTTTCCACGCGATTGACTTCGTGCGAGGCGCTGAATAGCTTCACGGGCTATCATTTTCACGCGCTCGGCATCCGTCCCGCCGGGCGGTTTTTTTGAGGTGGGCAGAACGAATGAAGACGTACTCGGTGAAGGCGGGGGAGATCGAACGGGACTGGTACGTGGTCGACGCCGCGGATCAGGTTCTCGGCCGTCTCGCGACGAGGATCGCGAGCGTCCTTCGCGGAAAACACAAGCCGATCTACAGCACGCACCTCGACACCGGCGACTACGTCGTCGTAGTGAACGCGGAGCGTGTGCGGCTGACCGGGAACAAGGCGGATCAGAAGGAATACTTCCGGCATTCCGGCTATATGGGCGGAGAGCGCTTCATCCCCTTCCGGCGCATGCTCGATCGACACCCCGACCGGGTGATCAAGCTGGCCGTGAAGGGCATGCTGCCGAAGAACACGCTCGGCCGGCAGATGCTCGGAAAGTTGAGAGTGTACGCGGGGCCGGAGCATCCGCACGCGCCTCAGCACCCCCGCCCCTTCGAAACGATCGCGGAATAGCGACGGCGCGCACAGCGACTGCCAGGGAGACGAGAGTTGGCGGAAACGGAACAGGTCCAGTCGGTCGGACGTCGGAAGAAGTCGGTGTCCCGCATCACGATGAAGCGTGGCGTGGGCGTCGTGAATGTGAACGGCCGGGCGTTCGAAGAGTATTTCACGATCCCGCGGCACCGTTCGCTCGTCGCGGCGCCGCTCGACGTTACCGGCACGCGAGCGTCGTACGACATCGCCGTCCGGGTTCGCGGGGGAGGAATCACCGGCCAGGCGGAGGCCACCCGCCTGGGCATCGCGCGCGCCCTGCTCGCGATGGATGAGGACCGACGGCGCACCCTGCGGTCCCACGGCATGCTGACCCGCGATCCCCGCATCGTCGAGCGGAAGAAGCCGGGTCGTCCCAAGGCGCGCAAGCGCTTCCAGTTCTCCAAACGATAGCGGGAAGGCGGAAAGCCGAGCGCATGGGCGTCGAGCTGCAGGACCTCTTGAAGGCGGGCGTACACTTCGGGCACCAGACACACCGCTGGAACCCGAAGATGCGGAAATACATCTTCGCCGAGTGCGGCGGAATCTACCTTATCGATCTCAAGAAGACGCAGCGGGAGCTCGAACGGGCTCACGAACTCGTGCGCGAGACGATCGTCGGGGGCAAGTCCGTGCTCTTCGTCTGCACGAAGCCCCAGCTCGCCCGCGTCGTGCGGGGAGAGGCCGAGCGGTGCGGTTCCTTCTACGTCACGGAACGGTGGCTCGGCGGGATGCTCACCAACTTCCAGACGATCAAGAAGAACATCGCACGCCTGAAGGAGCTCGAGCGGGGCGTCGAGGAGGGGGCGTTCGAGTTCTACACGAAGAAGGAGCGGCTGCTCCTCGAGCGGGAGCGCCAGAAGCTCGACCGCTATCTGTCCGGCATCAAGGAGATGTCGCGGCTGCCCGGGCTCGTGTTCGTCGTGGATTCGACCCGCGAGGACATCGCGGTGCGCGAGGCGAACCGCCTCGGCATCCCGGTCGTCGCGATCGCGGACACGAATGCGGACCCCGATCTCCTCACGATCGCCATCGCGGGCAACGATGACGCGATTCGCTCCGTCTCGTTGATCACGCGCTCGGTCGCCGATGTCGTGGAGGCGTCGCGGCGCGAGATTCCGGAGGCGGGACGGGAAGAGGCCGAGTCGCAGGCGTACACGTATTCGAGCGACGCCGGCGGGGTCGCCGACGCTGCCGGCAGTTCGCGCCGCCGCAGGCCGAGGCGAAAGCCGCGTCCGGAGGTCATCGCTCAGCGGCTGCACCACCCGGCCGTGATAGAGGGCGCCGACGGGGAAGCCGAGCCGGCCGAGAGCGATGCGAAGGCTGCCGAGAGCGATGCCGAAGTAGCCGACAATCCCGAGCCCGCGGCGGAGGCCGAGGTGGCCGACAACCCGGAGCCCGCGGCGGACGAGAACCCGGAGCCCGCGGCGGACGCCGGATCGGAGGATGCCGAAGCGGCAGTCGTCGGAGAGGTGGAGTCGGAAGAGAAGTGACCGCAAGGGGCCACTTCGGTGGCCCTTTTTTTTGGGAAGGAGACATGGAGACCATGACGCAGATCACGGCCGGGGCGGTGAAGGCTCTCCGCGACCGGACAGGCGCCGGGATGATGGACTGCAAGCGCGCGCTCATCGAATCGGAGGGAGATACGGAGCGGGCCATCGACCTGCTCAGGAAGGCGGGCGCGGCGAAGGCGGCGAAGCGCGAGGCGCGCACGGTGTCGGAAGGCACGATCCGCATCGCCCTGCGCGACGGCGCCGCCTCGATGGTCGAGGTGCTGAGCGAAACCGACTTCGTCGCGCGCAGCGAGGCGTTCGAGGATTTCTCGCGGGAGCTGGCGGACCGGCTGTTCGACCTCCCGGTGCAGGATGGGGAGACCGTCCAGGGCGCGGCGCTGCTCCAGCTCGAGGGGGGAGAGGCGGTCGAGAGCCACCTCAACGAGCTGCGGGTGCAGGTCGGGGAGAACGTCCAGGTCGGACGCGCGGTGCGCTTCGATCTCGGCGCGGACGGGGCCTTCGCGTCCTACGTCCACTTCGGGAATCGCATCGGCGTGCTGGTGGAGGTCTCGGACTCCGGCGAGGCGGCGCTGGAGGCGGCGCGCGGGATCGCGATGCACGCCGCGGCCACGAACCCCCGGGGCGTGTCGCCGGACGACATTCCGGAGGCGGAGGTCGAACGCGAGCGCAAGCTGCTGACCGAACAGGCGCTGGAGCAGGGCAAGCCGGCCTCGATCACGGAGAAGATCGTGGAGGGCCGCATGCGCAAGTTCTACGAGGAGAACGCGCTCCTCTGGCAGGCCTACGTGCGGGATCCGGACCTGACGGTGAAGGACGTCCTGCGCAACGCGGGGCAGGATCTGGCGGTTCGGCGGTTCGTCCGCTTCGAGGTGGGCGGCTGAGTTCCGCGGGCCGGATTCCCGGGGACGCGGGCGACCTGAAGTATCGCCGCGCCCTCGTGAAGCTCTCCGGCGAGTCGCTCGCCGGGAATCGCGGGTTCGGCATCGACCCGCCGGTCATCGAGGAACTCACGCGTGAAATCCGTCGCGTCCACCAGAGCGGCGTGAGCCTGGGACTCGTCGTGGGCGGCGGGAACATCATGCGCGGCACGGTCGCGAGCGAGCGCGGCATGGATCGCGTGAGCGCGGATTACATGGGCATGCTCGCGACCGTGATCAACGCGATGGCGCTGCAGGACATGCTCGAACAGTCCGGCGTGGAGACGCGGGTCATGTCCGCCATCCGGATGGAAGAACTCGCGGAGCCCTACATCCGGCGTCGCGCGCTGCGCCATCTCGAGAAGAGAAGGGTCGTGATCTTCGCCGGAGGTACGGGAAACCCGTATTTTTCCACCGATACGGCGGCCGTGCTCCGGGCGATCGAGATGGAAGCCGACGTGATCATGAAGGCGACGCGGGTCGACGGCGTGTACACCGCGGATCCGGAGACCGACCCGGAGGCCTCGCTCATCGACGAGATCGGCTATCTCGAGGTGATGACGCGTGAACTCGCCGTCATGGACGCGGCGGCGATCTCCCTGTGCAAGGAAAACGCGCTGCCCATCGTCGTCTTGAACATCAAGCGGCCGGGTGCAATCCTGGCAGCGTTGCAAGGCGAGAGGATCGGGACGCTCGTCGGGTAGGTAGCCACGATCGGAGGGGACGGTGCCGGAGGAGACGCTGGAGAATGCGGTCCTGGCGATGGAAAGCGCGATCGAGGCGATCGCGCGCGAATTCGCCACCGTTCGTACGGGCAAGGCGACGACCGCGATCCTCGACGGCGTGAGGGTCGAGGCGTACGGCTCGATCGTGCAACTGCGGCAGGTGGCGAACGTCAGCGCCCCCGAGCCGACCATGCTTCTCGTACAGCCGTACGACCCGAACATCGCCCGCGATGTCGCGCGCGCGATCCAGAGCGGCGACCTGGGGCTCAACCCTTCCGTGGACGGCGCCGTCGTCCGGGTGCCCATTCCACCGCTGACCGAGGAGCGCCGGCGCGACCTCGTCAAGATCCTCCACCGCATGGCGGAGGAGGGGCGGGTGTCGATTCGGCACGCGAGACACGAAGCGCGCGACCGACTTCTCAAGATGCAGCGGGACGGGGAAGTCGGTGAAGACATCGCCCGCCGCACGATGACCGAAGTTCAGACGCATACCGACGAATACGTCGGGAAGATCGACGCGATGCTCGCGCGCAGGGAAGCGGAGGTGATGGAGGTTTGAACGGATCGAAGAGCGTCGCGGGCGCGCTGCGCGCATACGTCACCGGGCGGGATCGCGTCTGGGAGCACGGGCGCAAGCTCGGCCGATCCGGGACCGCCGCCGAGGATCCCTCTCCCGGCGCCCCGCGCGAGATCGCGTTCGGGGAGTTGCCGGCGCGACCGAAGTTCGGCGTCTCCGTGGCCGAGCAACTGGACTTCCGCCGTGGCCCGGCGGCGTGGCGCGACCGCCCCCCTCCCGGAGAGTCCTGACGCTCCGCGCTGAAGCCCCGTCAGCCGCGGGCGCCGGCGTGGCGGCGCGCCTGCGGGGTGTGCTCCGGGCGGCTCCGGAGCTTCTGCCGCGAGGCTCGTGCGTCCTCGTGGCCTTTTCCGGCGGATCGGACTCGCTCGCGCTCCTGCATCTCCTCCGCGCGCTTGGCGAGTCCTGGCCGCTGAAGCTGAGCGCGGCCCATTTCGACCATGGCATTCAGCCGGACAGCGCCGCATGGGCCGCGAGAGCGGCGGAACTCTGCCGCCAGGCCGAAGTGCCGTGCGACGTGGGCCGCGCGAACGGACTCACGGGCGGCCCTGCGGAGTGGCGGGCGGCCCGATATGCCTTCCTGGCCGAGGCACGGCGTCGGGCCGGGGCGGATCGCGTTGCCCTCGCCCACCAGCGCGATGACCACGTGGAGACGGTGTTGCTGCACCTCCTGCGCGGCCCCGGCTTTCGCGGGCTGGCCGGCATCCCGGTGCGCCGCGGCGCCTTCGTGCGTCCGCTGCTCGGCTTCGCGCGCGCCGACCTGAGAAGCTATCTGCGGGCCACCGGACGGGAGTGGGTGAAGGACCCCGCGAACCGGAATCCTCGTTACCGGCGCTCGCGGGTGCGGTACGGGCTGCTGCCGGCGCTGGCCGATGAGGAGCCGTCCGTCCGCCGGCTGCTGGCGGAACTCGGACGGAATGCCCTCGTGGCCGAAGGCGGGCTGGAAGCGGGCGCCAGGCGGTTCCTCTCCGCCGCGGGATACCGGGAAAGCGCCGACGGAGCGCAAATTGCCCGGTCCCGACTGCTGGGGTATGATCGGGCGGCTCGCGGGCGCATGTTGCGGCAGCTCGCCCGGGACATGGGCTTCCAGCTGTCCCGGCGCGGAACCCACGTGGGCGCATCCTTCGTAGACACGGGGGAGAGCGGTCGCGGGGTGGACATCGCGGCGGGCCTGCGGGTCGAGCGGGAGTTCGACCGGATTCACGTACGGTGCGCGCGAGAGGTGCCGCTCGACCGCGAACTCGACATTGATCGAGCGCGGGCGCGGCGGGCGGGTCGGGGGCCGATCCGCCTCGGCGGGAGCGCCTGGGAGGTGTGCTGGAGCGCCCTCGAAGGCACGGAACGCTGGGCGACCTCTTTCCCAGTTGACCGGGTCCGATTTCCGATCCGTGTACGGGGGCCGCGACCCGGAGACCGGATCCGCACGCGGGCCGGGTCGCGAAAGGTCGCGAAGCTCCTGATGGAGCGCCGCGTGCCGGCCTCGAATCGTTCAGGCGTGCCGGTCGTCGTGGACGCCGACCGGAGAGTGCTGTGGGTAGCCGGACACTCCCGGGCGGCGGTGGAGCCGGCCGACCCCGGAGGAGCGTGGTTCGCCATTGGATTCACAAAGCGCCGGGATCGGCACGATGAACGCCGCGGAACGTGAGTTCACGGCGTACACCGGGAGCGAGGCCCTCGAGCACATCGTCTACTCCGCAGCGGAGATCGCGGACCGCGTCGCCCGCATGGGTGCGGATATCGCCGCCGCATACCCGCGGGACGCCGATGTACTGCTGCTGGGCCTGCTCAAGGGCTCGTTCGTGTTCCTCGGCGACCTGGTCCGTCAGATCCGGCGTCCGCTGCAGGTCGACTTCCTCGTCGCGTCGAGCTATGGCAAGGGCACGAAGAGTTCGGGCATCGTGGAACTGCTCTACGATCCGCGGGCTCCGATGGCCGGCCGGCACATCATCATCGTCGAAGACATCGTCGACAGCGGCACCACGTTGAATCAGTTGTGCGGCGGGATCGTCGAGCGAGGTCCCGCTTCTCTCGAGATCTGCGCGCTCCTCCACAAGCGCATCGCGCCGGATCTCGAGTGGGAGCCGCGGTGGGTTGGCTTCGATGCACCAAATGAGTTCCTTGTGGGGTATGGATTGGATCAGGCGGAGGATTTTCGTCACCTTCCGTTTATCGCGTCTCTTCGTACGTGAGCCGTACGCGAGACAGCCGCAGGCGAGACATCGGAGCCGGAACAGGCCGGAATAGATAAAAATGAGACAAGACCAGCCGCAGAGGCCGGACGGCAGCGACCCTTCGGGCCGCATGCATCGCTGGCTCAGGACGGCGTCGTTCTGGGCCCTGCTGATTCTGATTCCCGTCGCCCTCCTCCAGTTCATGGGGGGCGCCAGGGAGAGCCGGGAGACGCTGAGCTATACGCAGTTCCGCCAGCAGATCACCCAGCGGAACATCGAGTCGATTCAGGTGCGCCTCGGCACCGGCGAGGTCGAGGGCAGCCTCAGGAGTGCGATCACCGTCGACGAGGCGGAAATCGCGAACTTCCATCTCCTGTTGCCGACGCGGGAGATCAGCGACGCGCTCATGAGCGAACTCCTCGAGGCCGACATCACGATCGAGACGCTTCCCGCGCGGAGCAACTGGCTCAACGTATTCATCTCGATCCTTCCCTGGATCTTCATCATCGGGCTCTGGCTGTTCGTCATCCGGCAGATGCAGGCCGGAGGGTCGCGGGCGTTCAGTTTCGGGAAGTCGAAGGCCCGACTCCTGAGCGGAGACACGCCGAAGATCACCTTCGCCGACGTCGCGGGGTGCGATGAAGCGAAGGACGAACTGCAGGAGATCATCGAGTTCCTCAAGGATCCGCGGAAGTTCTCGCGCCTGGGGGGGCGCCTGCCGAAGGGCGCGCTCCTCGTCGGGCCGCCGGGGACCGGAAAAACGCTCCTCGCGAGAGCCGTGGCCGGGGAGGCCGGACGACCGTTCTTCTCGATGTCCGGCTCCGACTTCGTGGAGATGTTCGTCGGCGTGGGCGCTTCCCGCGTGCGCGACCTCTTCGAGCAGGGGAAGGCCCAGGCGCCCTGCATCATCTTCATCGATGAGATCGACGCGGTCGGGCGCCACCGGGGGGCCGGTCTCGGGGGCGGGCACGACGAGCGGGAACAGACCCTCAACCAGCTGCTCGTGGAAATGGACGGGTTCGAATCGAACGAAGGGGTGATCCTCCTCGCGGCGACGAACCGGCCCGATGTGCTCGATCCCGCGCTCCTGCGTCCGGGTCGCTTCGACCGCCAGATCGTCGTCGACAATCCCGATATCAAGGGGCGCGAGGGCATCTTCCAGGTGCACACGCAGGACATCCCGCTTGCCGACGATGTCGACCTCGCGGTGCTGGCGAAGGGGACTCCGGGGCTCTCCGGCGCGGATATCGAGAACGTCGTCAACGAGGCCGCGCTCATCGCGGCGCGGGACGACAAGGATCGCGTCTACATGGAGGAGTTCGAGCGGGCCAAGGACAAGGTCATGCTCGGCACCGAGCGCCGGAGCATGGTGATCTCCGAGGAAGAGCGCCGGGTCACGGCCTACCACGAGGCGGGGCATGCCGTGGTTGCCCTCCGCGTCCCGGGCCTGGACCCGCTCCACAAGGTGACGATCGTCCCGCGCGGACGTGCCCTCGGCATCACGGCCTCGCTCCCCGAGGAGGACCGCCACAACTACACCAAGGAGTGGCTCGAGGGCCAGCTCAAGATGCTGTTCGGCGGGCGCGTGGCCGAAGAAACGATGTTCGGCGACGGCAAGATCACGACCGGCGCGGGCAACGACATTGAGCGCGCGACGGATCTCGCGCGCCGCATGGTCACGCAGTTCGGGATGTCGCCGGCCGTGGGCGCGATGTCGGTGGGGGACCGGGAACAGGAAGTCTTTCTGGGCCGGGACCTCTCTCAACGCCGCGAGGTCAGCGAGAAGACGGCCGAACTCGTGGACGGCGAGATCAAGCGCATCCTCGATGAATCGTATGACGCCACGCGAGTCGTCCTCGACGAGAATCAGGCGCTGCTCGAGGCGATCGCGGAGGCGCTGCTGGAGCGGGAAACGCTGGATTCGGAAGACATCAAGCTGCTCGAGGAGGGCAAGGAGTTGCCGGCCTTGGTGTCGGAACCCGCCCCGCCGGCGCCGCAGCCGGCGGCCATCGAACCGGCGCCGCAGCGCGAGCGTCCCCTGGAGGGTGCGGGCGGCGAGCCCGCCCCGGCTCCGGCTTAGCAGCCCGGCGCGCGGATGGGGCTCTCGACGGTCGGGCCGGCGCGCACCTGGCGGACA
Organism: Candidatus Palauibacter soopunensis; assembly: GCF_947581735.1. Classification (NCBI taxonomy): domain Bacteria; kingdom Pseudomonadati; phylum Gemmatimonadota; class Gemmatimonadia; order Candidatus Palauibacterales; family Candidatus Palauibacteraceae; genus Candidatus Palauibacter; species Candidatus Palauibacter soopunensis. The sequence goes on along the minus strand of NZ_CANPVT010000024.1, from coordinate 72,456 downwards.
GGCGATCGCGAGATCTCTCTGAAATCACCCGTGATCGCGGGGATCCTGAACGTCACGCCCGATTCGTTTTCGGATGGCGGCCGGTTCGAGCAGCCTCGGAAGGCGATTGCGAGAGGCCGGCAAATCGCGGAAGAGGGAGCGGCGATCCTCGATATCGGAGCCGAGTCCACCCGCCCCGGCGCCGATCCGGTGCCGGCGGACGAGGAGTGGGCCAGGCTCGAACCGGTACTCCGCGGACTGCGTGACCTCCCGATCCCCGTTTCCGTGGATACGCACAAGCTCGAGGTGGCGGAGCGGGCGGTGGACGCGGGCGCCGCGGCGATCAACGACGTGACGGCCCTGCGCGCCGATCCGGCGTTGGCGAGGCTCGCGGCCCGGACGGGCGTCGGGCTCGTTCTCATGCACATGCGCGGCACGCCACGCACCATGCAGCTCGACACCGCCTACGGCGACGTCGCGGCGGAGGTCCGCGGCGCCCTCGCCGAGGCCCGGCGGACGGCGCTCGAGGCCGGCTGCGAGCCGGATCAGATCGCGGTCGACCCGGGGATCGGCTTCGGCAAGTCCCTGGGCGGCAATCTCGAGCTGCTGGCGCGGCTCGACGAGATCGCATCGCTCGGAGCGGCGGTGTGGGTCGGCCCGTCGCGCAAGTCCTTTCTCGGAGCGCTGCTCGATGTGGGGCCGGCCGAGCGCGTGACCGCCTCCGTCACGGCGTGTCTGGCCGCGGCGCGGCGCGGCGCCGATGTGCTCCGCGTGCACGATGTGCGTGAAATGCGTCAGGCGCTCGACGTCGAGGGAGCGATCGATGCCCGTCGCGCCGGCGACGTTCGCGGCGCCCGTCCGTCCGCCCGTCCGCGCGCGGCTGGAGGCCGCAACTGATGGATGCCTTCTGGAACTACCTGGGCCTCCTTCAGATCGATCTTCTGGACGTCTTCGAGATCACCGTCGTCGCGGTCCTCATCTACCGGGTGCTCATCCTCTGGTCCGGCACGAGGGCGTTCCAGATGCTGTTCGGCCTCGTCCTGCTCGCGGCGGTATACGCGGCGGCGGGCTGGCTGAGCCTCGACCTCATCCGGTCGATTCTCTCGCAGGCCTTCACCTACGGCGCCTTCGCGCTCATCGTCGTCTTTCACCCCGAACTGCGGAACGCGCTCGCCCGGCTCGGCCGCAGCCGCGTGCTGAGCGCGCTCACGCGCCTGCAGGAGCGGAGCGAGGCGGTCGCGGATGAGATCGCGAAGGCGGCCGCCGAACTGTCCCGCACCCGGACGGGGGCGATCATCGCGATCGAACGCGAACTGTCTCTCGAAGAGTATATAGAGAAGACGGGGACGCGCCTCCGGGCCGACGTGTCGTCCAGCCTGCTCGTGTCTCTGTTCACGCCCAAGTCGCCCCTCCACGATGGGGCGGTCGTCGTGCGCGACGGGCAGATCGTCGCCGCCGGCGTCCATCTCCCGCTCACGCAGTATCCCCTCAGCGACCGGACGCTGGGGACCCGGCACCGCGCCACGCTCGGCCTTTCCGAGGAGACCGACGCGTACGTTGTCGTGGTGTCCGAGGAGACAAGCCAGATTTCGCTCGCCCGTCGCGGCGTCCTGCGCCGGAACCTCGCGGCGCACCAGCTCCGGGACCACCTGGCCGCCGACGTCCCGGCGCCCGAACTGAGCCGCCCCGGCGCCGATCTCGACGCGGAGTCCGCGGATCGGCCGGATGGTCCCAAACGGTTTGACGAGGCTCCGTCCGTCCCCTAAACTTTTTGCGAGTTACGACCAGGCCGGGAATCGGGCGACAAATCCCTCACGGGCAGGCGATATGGGCAATCAGTACGAGCTGCTGACTCTGTTCACCGATGGCGGGTTCATGATGTACCCCCTCGTCCTCTGCTCGCTGATCGCGATCGGCGTGATGCTGGCCAAGGCGTGGACCCTCACGATTGCCCACCGCGACTCGAAGAAGCTGCTCCAGGAGATCGAGAACCTCGGCGTGAGCGGCCGCCTCGGCGAAGCGATCACGACGGCTGAAGAAACACGGGGACCCGTCGCGGCCATCCTCCTCGCCGGTCTGCGCCGGCTCCGCGACCGCGGCGGCGATGCGCGCTCCGATGGAAAGGACATCCAGAAGGCGATCGCCACGACGGGCGTGATCGAGCTCGACTTCCTCGAACGCGGCCTCACGGTCCTGGGCACGATCGCCAACGTCGCCCCCATGCTGGGGTTCCTCGGAACCGTGATCGGGATGATTCTCGCCTTCCAGGCCATCGAGATCGCGGGACAGGTCGAGCCGGGCCTCGTCGCCGGCGGCATCAAGGTGGCGCTCATTACGACCGCGACGGGGCTTTCGATCGCGATCCCCGTCAACATCGGCTACAACTTTTTCGTCACCCGCATCGATCGTCTCATCCTCGACATGGAGGAAGGGGCGCAGGAGGTGCTCGGGCTCATCTGGGACCTCGAGGACCGGGGCGCGCGGGCGAGCTGACGAGCCCGGGTCGTACCCCGGGGCGACAAACGGAGAAAGAAGTCCACAATGGCGATCATGAAACGCAAGCAGAAGGTGTCGGACGAGATCCCGACCTCTTCGATGGCGGACATCGCGTTCCTCCTCCTGGTCTTCTTCCTCACGACGACGGTGTTCAACGAGGAGCGGGGACTGCCGATCGTGCTCCCGGAACAGTCCGAGGAGCAGGATGTGTCGGGGCGGAACCTGATCTTCTTCATCGTGCAGCCTGACGGCCGCGTCATCGTGCGCCGGGGCGAGAGCGAACAGGAACAGGTCGTGGCGCACACGCAGGTGGCGAACATCCTGCGCACCGAACTGGCGGGCAACGAGAACCTCATCGCCGCCATTCAGACGCACCCCAACGCGCCCTACCGTCACATGGTCAACGTGCTCGATGAGGTGAAGCTGGCGGGCGCCGAGCGAATCTCGCTACAGGAGATGGAGAACTAGATGGCCATCAAGGACAGCGGCTTCAAGAAAAAGTCCGGGTCGGACGGGTCGATCCCCACCTCGTCCATGGCCGACATCGCGTTCCTCCTGCTCATCTTCTTCATGGTCACGACCGTCTTCCGGAAGGACCGGAACCGGCAGATCGAGTGGACGACCGCCGAGGCCACGGAGAAGATCGACGAGAAACGGCAGAACATCCTCCACCTCTGGGTTCAGCGCGACGGGTCGGTCTGGATCAACGACGTGCTGACGCCGTTCGAGGACATCTCGGAAACCGTTCGGCCGATCTACGCGGAGAACCGTGAACTCGTGATCGCGATTCGCGGCGACTCCGAGGTACCTTATCAGCAGATCAATACGATTACGGAAGAATTGCAGGCGTCCGGCGCGGTTCGCGTCACCTTCGCCACGCGACTCGAGCAGCGCGCCATGCGGGCACGGCGCTAGCGGTAGCGGCACACCACGGGCTTCTGGAGACCGGGAGAGAAATGATGGAAGAGACCGGCATTCGGCTCACCGCGAACGATCAGTTCAAGCGAGCGAGCACCAACTGGACACAGATCGGCCTGATGGTTGCCGTCACGCTCCACTTCGGGCTGTTCGTCCTCGTACGTCCGTTCGAGGCCGCGGACCTGGGCGTCGTGGTCGATGAAATCGAGGCGGTGGCGTTGCCGCCCGAGGTGAAGATCCCGCCGCCGCCGGAGCAGATCGCCCGTCCGGCCACCCCGCGGGTCGCCTCGGTCGACATCTCCGAGGACATCACGATCGCGGAAACGACGTTCGAGTCGTTCACGACGGACAACGCCCTGCCTCCGCCTCCCGAGACCGGGAGCCCGGCGGACCGGCCGTCCTTCATCGCGTACGATACGCCTCCGGTGATGCTGAACGGGGGTGAGATTCAGCAGATTCTGCAGCGGGAGTATCCGCGCACGCTGAAGGATGCCGGCATCGGCGGTCGCGTCGAACTCTGGCTCTACGTGACGGAGGGCGGGGCCGTCGAGAACTTCGAGGTCAAAACCTCCTCCGGTAACGGCCTGCTCGACGAGGCCGCGGGGAAAGTCGTGCAGCAGATGCGATTCACGCCTGCAAAGAACCGCGACAAGGTCACGGCGGTCTGGGTCTCGCAGTGGGTGACGTTCCAGGTGATCTAGCCCGTCCCGCGGACTCGAGGCGACGACAGAGCGCCCGGCGACGCCAACGCGACGCCGGGCGCTCTCAGGTCGAGGCCCGGCTGGCCAGGGTGACGGAGCGCATCGAGGCCGCGGCGAGTCGGGCCGGACGGCGCGCGAGCGACGTCGAGATCCTCCCCGTGACGAAGGGACATCCCGCTCGGGGGATCGAGATCGTGAAGGCGCTCGGCGTGGGCCGGATCGGCGAAAACCGGGTGCAGGAGGCCGAAGCCAAGCGGTCGGAGCTGGGGCCGACGCCCGGCGTCGCGTGGCACCTGATCGGTCGGCTGCAGCGCAACAAGGCGCGGCGCGCGGTCCGGCTGTTCGATGTCGTCGAGTCCGTGGACAGCGTGCGGCTCGCGGGCGCGCTGAGCCGGATCATCGAGGAGGAGGGTTGCAAGCCGGTCGAAGTGCTCGTGCAGGTGAACACGTCGGGGGAGGCCGCGAAGGCCGGCCTGGGCCCGGATGCGGCGCTCGACGCCGCGGCCGAGATCTGTGAGCTGCCCGGTCTGCGCGTGGCCGGACTGATGACGATGGCGCCCTTCACGGCGGACGAAGCCGTGGTCCGGCCCGCGTTTCGTGGCGCCGCGCGGCTGCTGGAGCGCTGCCGGGCGGAGATCCCGGGCTTCGAGGGCCGGGCGCTCTCGATGGGGATGAGCAACGACTTCGAGATCGCGATCGAGGAGGGGAGCACGCGGGTGCGGCTCGGCACGGTGCTACTGGGGGAGAGATGATCGACCTGACACCGCTCGACGTCCGCAAGAAGAAGGACGACTTCAGGCGTTCCGTGCGCGGATACGACGCACAGCAGGTCGATGCGTTTCTCGCGGTCGTGGCGGATTGCCTCGAACGGTACGTGCGCGAGCAGGTCGTACTCAGCGACCGGATCGAGCAGCAGAAACACCAGTTGGAGAGCTACAGGGCCCGCGAGAGGGCGCTCAACGAAGCGCTTCTGGCCGCACAGGAGCTGCGCGAGGAAGCCCGCCTGCAGTCCGAGCGCGATGCGGGCGTGCGGGTCCGCGAGGCCGAGATTCGCGCGGGTGCGGTTCTCGCCGACGCGGAGCGCGCCGTCCGCCTCTGCCACGAGAAGGTCGAAGACCTGAAGGCGACCCGGGGCCGCTTTCTCGCCTCGCTGCGGAAACTGTTCGAGCGCTTCGACGAATACCTCGACTTCGAAGATGAACGGTTCGGGGAGGGATCGAGCGATCTCGATGGGTTCATCGAACGGCTGCGAGCGATAGGAGACGGGGCCCGCGACGTTGCCGCCGAGTCCGTGGCTCCGGAATCCAATCCCGAACCCCCGCCGCCATCGATTAGCCGGGTCGACGTCGGCGGTTCGGGCGCCGCGTCGACCTGACCGCAGCGCCCCGCTGCGCGCGCCCGCCGTTCCGACGACTACGTCGACGATCCAGGAATAACCAGACGGAGCACCTCCATGGCCTACCGGCCGATACCGGAGTCCGTACGCGGGCTCGAAGCCGAAGTCCTCGGACGCTGGGAGGAAGAGAAGACCTTCGAGCGCAGCCTCGCGGCCCGAGCGGAGGCGCCGGACTTCGTGTTCTACGAGGGGCCGCCGACCGCGAACGCCGCGCCCGGCGTCCATCACATCCTGGCCCGCACGATCAAGGACACGGTGGCGCGATACCGCACCATGTCCGGTTACCACGTGCCGCGGAAGGCGGGCTGGGACACCCATGGGCTGCCGGTGGAGCTCGAGGTCGAGCGTTCGCTCGGCATCTCCGGCAAGCCGGACATCGAGCGCTACGGCATCCGAAAGTTCAACGACAAGTGCCGGAACAACGTGTTCCGCTACCAGGACGCCTGGGAGCGGCTGTCGCGGGACATCGGCTACTGGCTGGACTACGGCGACCCCTACGTCACGTACTCGAGCGAGTTCATCGAGTCGGGCTGGTGGGCGCTCTCGGAGATCGAGAAGCGGGGTCTGCTGTACCGAGGATACCGCGTCATCCCGACGTGTCCGCGCTGCGGCACGGGCCTCTCGAGCCACGAGGTGGCTCAGGGCTACCGGGACGTCACCGAGCCCGCGGTCTTCATCAAGTTCCATCTCGTGGACGACCCGGACGGCGCGCGGATCCTGAGCTGGACCACGACCCCGTGGACGCTTCCGGGCAACCTCGGCCTCGCGGTGGGGCTCGACATCCCCTATGTCCGCGTACGCGTCCTGCCCGAGGGCGCGGACGGTGGCACGACTCCCGCGCGGGCGCACGACGGGCCCGGCGGGGCGTCGCCGGGAGAAGTACTCATCCTGGCCCGCGACCGCGTCTCCGCGGTGCTGCGGCACCCGTACGAGATCGTCGGGGAAGTGCGCGCCGGTGAACTCGCCGGGCGACGCTACCGCCCGCTCTTCCCGGGAGCGGTGGACGGGGCCGGCTCCGATACCGCGTGGACGGTGCTCGAGGCGGACTTCGTCACGGTCGACGAAGGGACGGGTGTCGTCCACACCGCGGTGATGTACGGGGAGGACGACTTTCGGCTGGGCGAGGCGGCGGGACTGCCGATGCAGCACACGGTCGGCGAAGATGGGCGCTTTCTCGACGCCGTGCCGGGCGGACTCGCCGGCATGCACGTGAAGGATCGAGAGACCGAACGCGCGCTCCGCGACTGGGCCGTCGCGCATGACCAGCTGTACCTGCGCGAGATGTACGAGCACAGCTATCCCCACTGTTGGCGCTGCGACAGCGCGCTTCTCTACATGGCGCGCGACTCGTGGTACATCCGGACGACCGCCGTGAAGTCGCGCCTGCTCGAGCACAACGCGTCCATCGACTGGCATCCGCCCGAGACGGGATCCGGCCGCATGGGCGAGTGGTTGCAGAACAACGTCGACTGGGCGCTCTCGCGCGAGCGGTACTGGGGAACCCCCCTCCCCATCTGGCTCTGCTCCGAGGATGACGGACACCGCGAGGTGCTCGGGTCCTTTGCGGAACTGGGACGCCGCGTCGGCGGCCTCCCCGAGGACTTCGATCCCCACCGCCCGGGGATCGACGGATACGAGTGGAGCTGCACGGCCGACGCGTGCGGCGGCACGATGCGGCGCGTGCCGGAAGTCGCCGACGCGTGGTTCGACTCCGGATCCATGCCCTACGCCCAGTGGCACTATCCGTTCGAGAACCGGGACACCTTCGAGCGCTACTTCCCGGCCGACTACATCGCCGAGGGCGTCGACCAGACACGCGGCTGGTTCTACTCGCTCATCGCGCTGTCCACGATCCTCTTCGACCGCGCGCCGTTCCGGGCCGTCGTCGTCAACGACCAGGTGCTCGACGCAAAGGGACGCAAGATGTCGAAGTCGCGGGGCAACGCCGTGGATCCGCGTGACGCGCTCGACACCTACGGGGCCGACGTCACGCGCTTCTACTTTCTCTCGGGGTCCAACCCGTGGGTACCGAAACGGTGGGACCCTTCGGCGCTGCGTGAAACCGACCGCAAGCTGTTCGCCACGCTTCGTCACACGTATCGCTTCTTCGCCCTCTATGCGAACGAGGAGGGCTGGTCCCACGCCGCGTCCGCGGCGGTCCCCGTTTCCGACCGCGGCGACCTCGACCGCTGGGTGCTCGCCCGCCTCGACCGGGTCGTGCGGCTCGTGGGGGAGGCGCTGGAGTCGTTCGATCTCACGGCCGGCGCGCGCACCATCCAGGAGTTCGTGCTCGACGACGTGTCGAACTGGTACGTGCGCCGGAGCCGCGACCGCTTTTGGGCGACGCAGCCGGGGGTGGCGGCCGCGAGCGCCGATGCCTTCGCGACGCTCCACGATTGTCTCGCCACGACCGCGCGGCTGCTCGCCCCGTACGCCCCGTTCATGTCCGACTGGCTGTATCGGGCGCTCACGGACGAAACGTCCGTCCACCTGGCGGATTTCCCGAAGCCCGAGGGGCATTCGGAGCCCGAACTCGAACAGGCGATGGACGACGTTCGGCGCCTGGTGGCGCTGGGCCGCGCCGCGCGGGAAAAGGCGGGGGTCCGGATTCGGCAGCCGCTGCGCACCTTGCACGCGGTTTTGCCGGAGGGGCGGGTGCTCACGGACCCGATGGCGGCGCTGGCGATGGAAGAACTCAACGTAAAAAAGGTTGTGTCGCTGGGGGACAGCGAAGATCTTACCCGGCTATACGCGAAGCCGCGGTTCGGGGCGCTGGGTCCGAAACACGGAGCGCGTACGCCGGCGGTCGCGGCCGGGATCGCGAACCTGGATGCGGCTGCCCTGAGACGGCTCAGGGACGGGGGAACGCTCGACATCGAGATCGGAGGCGCGCGGGTTCGGGTGACGCCCGAAGACCTCGTGATTCAGGAGGAAACGCTCACCGACCTCGCCGTGGCGACCGGAGGCGGTTACCTCGCGGCCCTGGATACCGATATCGATGACGCGCTGCGCGACGAAGGTTACGCGCGGGAGATCGTGAACCGCGTCCAGCGGCTGCGGCGCGATGCGGGGCTCGAGGTCGCCGACCGCATCCGCCTCGGCGTGGCGGGTCCGCGGGATCTGGAACGGGCCGTTTCGACTCATGCGGACTACATCGCCGGCGAGACGCTGGCTGTGGAAGTGCAGACCGGGTCGGCCCCCGGGGAAGGCCTGAATACGGCCGTGGTGAAGATCGACGACGTCGAGGTCCGCATCGGAATCGGCGGGGTCGGCGAACGCGCTTGAGAAGGATGAACGCGGAACAACGGAAACACATCGAGAAGAGACTGCTGGCGGCCCGGTCGCGCGCGACGCGGGAGCTCGGCCAGTACGACGACTCGTTCACGAGTTCCCTCCAGGGCGCGGATAGCGATCTGGCCGCCTACAGCTTCCATATGGCGGACCAGGGGACGGACGCCATGGAGCGGGAGAAGGCGTTCCTGTTCGCGAGCAAGGAGGGTCGGCTGCTCTACCACATCGACGAGGCGCTGAGGCGGCTCTATCGGAACCCGGAGCAATTCGGCCAGTGCGAGCACTGCGGCGACGAGATCAGCTTCGAGCGGCTCGACGCCCTCCCGCACGCGCGGCTCTGTATCCGGTGCAAGGAGAAGGAGGAGACGGGTGCGTGACCAGGAGTCGTCCGCTCTGCCGGGCAACGGCGATCTCGCCGCCCGCCTCTGGCTGACGCTCGTCCCGATCGTGGTCATCCTCGCGCTGGACATCGCGACCAAGGCGTGGGTCATGAACACGTTCGAACTGTACGAACGGACGCCGGTGATCGGCGACTTCTTCCGCTTCACCTACACGCACAACCGCGGCGCCGCCTTCGGGCTCGACATCGGCGAACATTCCCGGATCTTCTTTCTCATCCTCTCCCTGATCGCGCTCGGCGTGCTCGGCGTCCTCTATCGCGGCACCCCGTCCTCCGATCGGCTTCGCGTCCTCGCCATCTCGCTCGTATCGGCCGGCGCGCTCGGCAACATCTGGGATCGCATCCGGCTGGAAGCGGGGGTCGTGGACTTCCTCGACTTCGGCATCGGGGCCAGCCGTTTCCCCATCTTCAACATCGCGGATTCCGCCGTGACGGTCGGCGCGGTGCTGCTGCTGATCTCGTTCTGGCTCGAGGGCCGGCGCGAGAGGGAAGTGGCGGCTGCGGCGGCGGAGGCGACCCCCGAGTGAAGTGAGTCCGCCCGAATCCGATGCGGAGGGCGCGGGCGGGCGGCGGCTCATCGAGATCGGCGAGGGCGAGGACGCGGCCCCCGACCGGCTCGACCGCCTGCTGGCCGAACGTCTCTCCCTGAGCCGGGCCCGGGTCGCGCAACTCATCGCCGACGGCCACGTGACCGTCGGTGGACAGGTCATGCGGAAGCGGTACCGGCCGCGGGCGGGAGATCGAATCGAGATCGAACTGCCGCCCCCGGTCTCCACCCGGCTGGAGCCCGAGGACATCCCCGTCGCGATCCGATACGCGGACGACGACCTCGCGGTCGTCGAGAAACCCGCCGGACTCGTCGTCCACCCCGCGCCCGGTCATCCGGGAGGCACGCTCGTGAACGCCCTCCTCTTTCACCTCGGCGGCCTGTCGAGCATCGGGGGAGACCGCCGGCCCGGGATCGTGCACCGGCTGGACAAGGACACGAGCGGGCTCATGCTCGTCGCGCGCCGGGACGAGGCGCATCGGGCGCTGTCCGCCGCGCTCCGGCGCCGCGAGGTCGAGCGCGGGTACGTCGCGGCGGCCTGGGGACACCTCGACGAAGAACGCTTCACGGTGGATCGCCCGATCGGGCGCGACCCGCGCGACCGGAAGCGGATGGCCGTGCGCGAGGCCGGACGGCCCGCGGTGACGCACTTCAAGCGCTTGGAACGCTGGAACGCCGCGGAACTGCTCGCCGTGCGGCTCGCCACGGGGAGGACGCACCAGATTCGGGTACACCTCGGATCGCTCGGACACCCGGTCGTCGCGGATCCCATCTACGGGCCGGACTGGGAACGGGGGTTCGGCGGCGCGGGCGGCCGCTGGGCCACCGCGCTCCGGCGCCGGGCCGGGCGGCTCTTCCTGCACGCCGCGCACCTCGCGTTCGAGCACCCCGGAACCGGCGAGGCGCTGTCCTTCGCCTCGCCGTTGCCTTCGCCGCTCCGGGAGGCCGCGGAATGGGCCCGGGCGAGTTCGTGACGTGCTCCCGGCGGGCCGGGAACGCGCCTCCGTGGCGGTTGACGCATGTCGGAGGGACGTCTAGCGTCCGCACATGAATCAGGGAAGACGCGACCGGCGGAGCGGGGACGCCCCCGCCCGAGGCCTCCAGTTCGGAGTGGCCAACTACGTGGCGTTCGCGCTCGGCCTCACGTCGATCGCCGCCGGGTACGTGCTGCTCGACCGGGGGTCCGTGACGGCCGCACCGCTCCTGCTCGTCCTGGGCTATGTGGTGTTCCTGCCCGCCGGATTGATCCTCGGCTGGCGCAAGCTCAGCTAGCGGGCGATTCGGGGCGAATAGCTCAGCCGGTTCAGAGCGCCTGCCTTACAAGCAGGAGGTCGGGGGTTCGAATCCCTCTTCGCCCATTTGGTTACCGACATGTGGTTTCTGATCGGCACGCTCTCGCGTTGGGCGCTGTTCGCGGGCCTCCTCGTCGCGGTCGGAGCGGTGGCCTTCAAGCTGGTCGTCCTCCGGCGTTTCCCCGGGTTCGCGCCGGAGGAGGATGAAGCCGGCGGCGTGGCGCCCGAAAGGCTGGCCGCGCGGATCGGCGCCCTCGCGGTCCTGCTCGCCGGCGCGGGCGCCCTGGGTCGCCTCGCGGCGGAGGCGAGCATCTTTCGCGATCCGTTCGAACCCCTGGTGGCGGAGGTTCGGCTGCTCGTGGCCGGGACTTCCTGGGGTCGGGCGTGGCTCACACAGGTCGCCGCGGTCGTTCTCTCCGGGCTGGCTTTCGCGCTCGCCGCCACGCGGGGCGCGCGAGCGGAATTCGGCTGGATCGCGGCGACGGCGTGTGTGGCTCTTCTCGCGTACACGCCGGCGTTGGCCGGGCATGCAGCGGGTGCCGAACACTTCGTCACTCCCGCGATTACCGCCGACATCTTCCACATGGTGGCGGGAGGCGCGTGGCTGGGCACGTTGGCCGTGATGGCAGGAGTCCTTTATTTCGGCCGGCGCCGGGGGGGTTCGGTATCGAAGCGACGCGTCGTCGACTGGATCTCGGCCTTCTCGCCGCTCGCGCTGGGCTCGGCGGCGGTCATCGCGGTCACCGGACTCTTCGCGGCGTGGCTCCATCTCGGGGCGGTCTCGGCGCTCTGGACCGAACCCTACGGCCGGACGCTGAGTCTGAAGCTCCTCGTCCTCCTCGCGATCGTGGGTTGCGGCGCGTACAACTGGCGGCGCGCTCGCGGCCGAGTCGCGGACGCCGGGGATCCGCCCCGCCTCCCGCCGACCGTAACGGTCGAGTTGAGCGCGGCGGGCCTGCTTCTCCTCGTCACGGCCATCCTCACCGGTACGACACCCCCCGCCCATTGATCTCCTCACTCCGGGTGAACGGAGACCGGCTCTGGGGACGCCTCGAGGAGATGGCGCGCATCGGAGCCACTCCTGCCGGGGGCGTCCACCGCCTCGCGCTGAGCGACGAGGACCGTCGAGCCCGCGATCTCTTCCGGTCGTGGGCCGAGTCGCTGGGCCTCGCGGTGTCCGTCGACGGGATCGGCAACATGTTCGCCCGCCGGGAAGCAAGCGGCGCCGGGGCGGCCGAGAGCCGACCCCCTCTCGTGCTCGGGAGCCACCTCGACAGCCAGCCTACGGGGGGCCGGTTCGACGGGCCGCTCGGCGTCCTCGCGGCGCTGGAGGTCGCGGAAACGCTCGAGGAGCACGGGGTCCGGACGGCTCGTCCGATCGAGGTGGTGAACTGGACGAACGAGGAAGGCGCCCGTTTTCCGCCCGCCATGATGGGCTCGGGCGTGTTTTCGGCCCGCTTCGACCTCGCGGACGCCCTCGGCGCTACGGACCCGGACGGGGTCACGGTGTCCGACGCCATCGACCGCATCGGCTATCGCGGCGCGGTTCCCGTCGGGGGCCGCCCGATCGCCGCCGCGCTTGAGCTGCACATCGAGCAGGGCCCGATCCTCGAGGAGAGCGGATGCGAGATCGGCGTGGTGACGGGCGTACAGGGCGCCCGCTGGTTCGACCTGACGATCGTGGGAGAAGAGGCGCACGCGGGGTCGACGCCGATGTCCCGGCGGACGGATCCGGCGGCCGTGCTCGGGCGGTTCCTCGTCGACGCGTATCGCCGCATCGAACGCGACTTCGCGCCGCACGGACGGCTGACCTTCGGCGTTATGGCGGCAGAGCCGGCGTCGCGGAACACGGTGCCCGGGAGCGTCACCGTCAGCGTGGACCTCCGTCACCCCGATGATCCGACCCTCGACGACATGGAAGAGTGTCTGCGCGAGACGGCGAACCACGCCTGCCTCGAACGCGGGGCGGCGTGGCGGCTCGATGACGTCTGGCGCTCGCCTCCCGTCCAGTTTTCCGGCCGGTGCATCGACGCAGTCCGCGCGGCGGCGGATCTGTGCGGTTATTCCTCCATGCCGATGGTGGCCGGCGCCGGCCACGACTCCGTGCACACGAACGACGTCGCGCCGACGGGGATGATCTTCGTCCCCTGCGAAGGCGGCATCAGTCACAACGAGGCGGAGAACATCACGCCCGCGCAGGCGGAGGCGGGCGCCAACGTCCTCCTCCACGCGGCGCTCGGACTCGTGGAGCCGACGCCGGCTGATATGTTGTCCGCGCCGACAAACCAACCAGGAGGCGCCGCGTGACCGCCACGACGAACACCGCCACGAAGAGCCCTGCCGCGGCGACCCCCGCCGGGACCGCCACGGCTCAATGGCAGGACCTCGACCGACGCCATCACGTCCACCCCTTCATCGACCCCCGGATCGTGGCCGAGAAGGGGACGCGCGTGATCGTGGGCGCCGAGGGTCGCCACCTCATCGACTCCGACGGCCGGCGCATCCTCGATGGCATGGGTGGCCTGTGGTGCGTGAATCTCGGCTACGGACGGGAGGAACTGGCGAGGGCCGCGTACGACCAGATGGTCGAGCTTCCCTACTACAACACGTTCTTCCGTTCGGCGCCCCCGGCCACGATCGAGCTGTCGCGGGTCCTCGCGAAACTCACGCCCGGCGCGATCGCGCACACCTTCTTCTCGAGTTCCGGCTCCGAGGCGAACGACACCATCGTCCGCCTCGTCCGCCGATACTGGGACCTCCGCGGGAAACCCGAAAAGAAGACGTTCATCAGCCGCACCTACGCGTATCACGGCAGCACGATGGCGGCCGCCAGCCTGGGCGGCTTCGAGGCCATGCACGCGGTGGGCGACCTGCCGCTGCCCGGCTTCGAGCACGTCATGCCCCCTTACTGGTTCGCCATGGGAGCGCAGGACGAGACGCCGGAGGAGACCGGGGCGCGGGCGGCGCGGGCGGTGGAGGAGAAGATTGCGGAACTCGGCGCGGATCGCGTGGCGGCGTTCATCGGCGAGCCCGTCATCGGCGCCGGAGGCGTCATCGTGCCGCCGGACAACTACTGGCCCGAGGTGCAGCGCATCTGCCGCGAGAACGATGTGCTCGTGGTCTGCGACGAGGTGATCACCGGCTTCGGCCGCACGGGCGAGTGGTTCGGCGCCCAGAAGTTCGGGATCGAGGCGGATCTCATGACGATCGCCAAGGGACTCACCTCCGGCTATCTCCCGATGTCCGCCGTGCTCATGACCGATGCGGTGTTCGACGTTCTGGCCGAAGGGGGGGTGATCCCGCACGGGTACACCTATTCGGGCCATCCGGTCTCCGCCGCCGTGGCCCTGGAGAATCTCCGGCTCATGCAGGAGGAAGGCGTCGTCGACCGCGTGAGAGATGACACCGGCCCCTACTTCCAGGCGCGGTTGAGGGAATTGAACGACCACCCGCTCGTGGGCGAAGTGCGGGGCGTCGGACTCGTGGCCAGCGTCGAACTCTCGAAGGACAAGACGGCCCGGGAGCTGTTCGAGCCCATGGGCGAGGTGGGAGCCCTCTGTCACGAGCATCTCTATGACGAGGGGGTCGTATTCCGCGCCATGCGCGACGTCATCTGCACGAGTCCGCCGCTCACGATCACGCGCGACGAGATCGACGAGCTCGTGACCAAGGCCCGTGCGGGCATCGATCGGACGGCGCGGGATCTCGGCATGATGTGATGGGACTGCACGGCCGGCGGGCGCATCGGGCCGCCCTCGGAGCGGTGCTGTGCGCGATTTCGGCCGCCTGCGCCGGCGGGGGCGACCGGCCGGAGGGCGGACCGCGGCCGGAGACGGCGGGCCATGACTTCCGGCTCGGCTACCACGTCTCGTGCAGCGTGAGCGACGACTGCCGCGTCCAGTACATCGACGAGACAGGCGCACTCCGCGCCCGCGACATCGTCGGCGAGTGGGAACTGGATCTGGGCGCGAACCGGGGGGCGCGGCTCTGGGTGCGCGCCGGCGCCGGCGGTTGTCCCCCGAAGGCCGTGAGGGTCGAGATCCGGATGGGGGCGGACATCGTGGCCGAGCACGTCGAGCGCCCGCCGTCGGGTTCCCGCTGCAGCTGGATCCTTGCCGAGGCGGAGTTCCGCGTCCCCTGATCCGGCGTCTGGCGGGCGGCCCGCTAGACGCCTTCGGCGGTCTCCGCGATCAGGTGTCGGACCACGGCCCGCACGTCGCCGGTCTCCTCGTACACGGCGATCTGCCGCTGCGAACTCGACCCTTCCCGGAGGATCCGGAGCGCGTATTCCACCTCCGCCCGGGTGCCGAGTTCGTCGACCACGTCGTCGAGGAACCACTCGATGATCTCGATGATCAGATCCGCCGCCGGATGCTCGCTCTGCCGCCCGAAATCGATGAGCTTGCCGGTCAGCCCGTACCTGGCCGCGCGCCACTTGTTCTCCGCGAGCAGGACTTCGGGGTACTGGCGGAAGGTGAGGTTGTCCCGCCGCAGCTTCCACAGCTTCGCCACGATCCCCTGGAAGATGGCGGCGATGCACACGACTTCCTCCACGCGCGTGCACATGTCGCACACGCGGAACTCGAGGGTCGGGAACTTGTGATTGGGACGGACGTCCCACCAGATCTTGCTCGAATCCGGGATCGTGTTCGAGCGGACCATCGTCTCGATGAAGTGCTCGTACTCGTTCCAGCTTCCGAAGCTCATCGGGATGCCCGTGCGCGGAAAGTTCCGCCAGATGATGCTGCGGTAGGAGTGCAGCCCCGTCTTCGACCCTTCCCAGAAGGGGGAACTCGTGGAGAGCGCGAGCACGTGGGGGAGGAAGTACCGCGAGACGTTCATCGCGTCGACCATGAAGTCCCGGTCCTCGATGCCCACATGGATGTGGGTGCCGAAGATCAGGTTCCGCTCGGCGACCTGCTGCAGGTCCTCGCGCAACCCGACGTAGCGCGCGAGCGGCGTGATGTCCTGCTGCTCCCAGGTCGAGAAGGGATGGGTGCCCGCGGCCACGATGGCGAGCCCCTTTTCGGCGACCGTGCCGCTGACGAGGCGGCGCATGCGCAGCACCTCCTCGCGCGCCTCCGCCACATCCCGGCAGACCTCGCTCGCCGTCTCCACGCAGGCCTGATGAAGCTCCGGGTGAATCTGCTCGCGCGTCTCCTCATCACCTTCGAGAATCTCGGTGATGAACGACGTGAGTTCGCCGGTCTCCGGATGGACGACCTGGTATTCCTCTTCGATCCCGAGCGTAAGTGAAGGCGCTTTCATGTGACCCTCTCGAGAGAGCGTTTCGGAGCCGCGGGGGCAAGCTACTTTCGAGGATCGCCGGAAGCCATGTATGTTCCTCCGTCCCCGATCCGATCCGACCTGTTTTTCCGACACGGAGGCACCATTGATCGACTGGCTCTTGGCAATCTGCATCTTCTGGCTTGTGGCTGCGGTCTTCTTCGGCGGCCTCTACGACGCGGAGACCGGATCACCCGGCCGCCAGGTGCTGGGGCTTCTGCTCAATTTCGTCGTGTTCCTCGGCATCTTCGCGGTGCTGCGGCTCGCCCTCGGCGGCCTGGGAGGAGAGAGTGGATTCCTGCGCACGGTGTGGGGGACCGTCGTGCCCACGGCCCTGCCGACAATGCTGCTGGGCCGGATCGGGAAGGTGGTCTTCAAGCTCGCGGGCGTCACGATGACGCGGAAAGTGTTCTCGGCGGACGCCCACTAGCCGGACCCTTCCGCGGGCGGAATCGCGCGCCGCACTTGCAATCCGGCCATGGTGGGCGAATTATGCGCCCGGATCGCTGGTCGGAGCTTACTTTCAACAGGGAGAACCCAGGATGACCAAAGACGATTTCGCGGCGAAGCTCGCCTCGCAGGCCGGCCTGAGCAAAGCCAGCGCGCGGGATGTGATCGACTGCATTTTCTCGACGGATGCAGGCAAGGGGATCATCGCAGGCGAGCTTGACGCCGGCCGCGACTTCACGGTCACAGGCTTCGGCACGTTCGGGACCCGGCACCGCAAGGCGCGCATGGGTCGGAACCCTCAGACCGGCGCGTCGATTCAGATCGCGGCCATGAACGTTCCCACGTTCAAGGCGGGCAAGGGGCTCAAGGACCGCGTCCGAGCCTAGAACGGCATCGCGACGGGACTCGGAGTCGTCCGGGTCCCGTCGCGATCGTCTCCAACTCCGTTCCTTCCTTCTCCAGTCACAATCTGAGCAGCCCCGGGAGCGTCCTCAGCGCTTCGAGGCTGTGCCCTGACTGGAAGTAGTCCACGTACGGGAGCGCGGTGCGCATGCCCCTGGCTTCGGGCGCGTAGCGCGAACTCTCGAGCAGGGGATTGAGCCAGATCACCCGGCGCGCGCGCCGCGGAATCCAACCCAAGGCGCGCCGGAGGGGTTCGACCTCGCCCTGGTCGAGTCCGTCGGAGAGGATGATGACGAGCGTCCGCCGGCTGAGCATCCGCTGGCCGTGCCGGGTCACGAACGTCTCCAGGCACTCGCCGATCCGGGTCCCGCTCGACCAGCCGCGGGCCCGCAGGCGATCCAGCGCGGGATCGATCTCTTCGCCGGCCAGCCACGGCGTGAGGTGCGTGAGACGGGTGCTGAACGCGAAGGTCTGGATGTCTCGCGCTCGGCCGCACCCCAGAAGGAAACGCAGCAGGAAGCGACTGTAGCGCTCCATCGAGCCGCTCACGTCGCACAGGACGACCAGTTGCGGTGGTACGTGCCGTCGTCGCCGCCGCGCCAGGCGAACGAGCTCGCCCTCGTGCGCGACGAGCGACCTCAGCGTTCTCCGCACGTCGATCGGCCCCCGGCGGCCTCCGGGCTCCAGTCGGCGGCTGCGTCGCGTGGACAGCCGCACCATCAGCCGCTCGAGCCAGGCGTCGACCTCGCGCAGTTCCTCGTCGCCGATCGAGGCGAAGGAGCGCCGCGCGAGCGAGTGGGCGGCGCTGTACACGGCGCCGATCGGGCGCTCCCGGGAGTCCGGCTCGTCGCGCATCTGCTCCCCGAAATCGTCGCGGGCCACCGCCATGGGCCCGTCCGGCACGGAAAGCGCGCTGGCCGCTGGCCGGTCCCCCCGGTCCGCCGCGGCCTTCGACAGGAGATCCTCGACAGCGGATGACGGTTGCCCTCCCCGCCACCACGCGGGGAAGCAGCGCTCGAAGATCTCGAGGTCCGCGGCGCTCGAGCAGAAGGCCGCGCGGAGGCCCGCTCTGACGTCCTCCATGTCCTCCGTGTCGATATGCGGGAGCGCGGCGATGGCCGCCGTGGACTCGGAGAGCGCGCAGGCCACGCCTTCGCCGCGCAGTCGCCGGCCCAGGTCGACGACGCGCTCCGGCGTCAACGCCCCCCGTCCCCCGGCGGGGCGAGCAATTCCTCCAGCCGCTCCTCCGTCAGCCCGGCGAGGTCGTTCGGGTCCTTCACGAGCGCCCCGATCGCGTCGCGCGCCGTCGCCGGGCGCAGGGGGTCCGGCCCCAGGTGCTCCAGAGCCGCGGCGAAATCCAGCGTCTCCGCCACACCGGGGGGCTTCGCGAGCCGTTCGCGCCGCAGCCGCTGGGCCAGCTTCACGGCCTCCCGCGCCCGGGCGGCCGCGATGTCCGGGCGTCGCCGCCGCAGGATCTCGACCTCTCGCTTCGGCTCCGGATAATCGATCCACAGATAGAGACAGCGCCGCCGCAGCGCGTCGGACAGCTCGCGCGTCCCGTTCGATGTGAGCACGACGACGGGCCGCGTCCGCGCCTCGACCGTGCCCAGTTCCGGAATCGAGACCTGGAAGTCCGACAGCAACTCGAGCAGGAACGCCTCGAACTCCTCGTCCGCCCGGTCCACCTCATCGATGAGAAGGACCGGACGCGTCTCGCAGCGAATCGCGCGCAGGAGCGGCCGCTCGAGAAGAAAGTCCGGCCCGAAGATCGTACGCTGGACCGCCTCGGCATCGCCGTCGCCGTCCTGAAGGCGGATGTGGAGGAGCTGCTTCTGGTAGTTCCACTCGTAGAGGGCCGTGGGAAGGTCGAGCCCCTCGTAGCACTGGAGACGAATGAGTTCCGCCCCGAGCCACATGGAGACCGCCTTGGCGATCTCGGTCTTGCCGACGCCGGCGGCCCCCTCGACGAGGAGCGGTTTCTCCATGGCGAGGCCGAGATGGACGGCCGTCGCGATCCCGCGGTCGGCGATGTAGCCCACCGCTTCGAGTTCCTCGATGATCTTCGCGATGTCCGGTTGCAAGGCGACGACCTCCCCGGTTGCGGGTGCGACGCGGCGATCTCAGCTTCCGGTGGAAGCCGATCCGCGGTAGAGCCGCTCCCGGCAATATAACCGCTCCCCCGGAGACGACGCCCGACCCGCGATCCGTTCCCGTCCGGCTTCGCTCCACGCACACGCAAACCTCCGAGGAACGACGATGGCGATCGAGATAGAAAAGAGTTTCGATGTCCCGCAGAGCGTGGACGAGGTCTGGAGCTTTCTGACGGATCCCGAGCGCATCGTCGAGTGCCTGCCGGGCGCGACACTGCTCGAAGCCGTTGACGAGCGTACGTACCGGGGCGAGATCGGGCTCAAGCTCGGCCCCATCGGGACCCGCTTCCTGGGCGAGATCCGCTTCGACGAACTCGATGCCCGGCGGCATCACATGAAGATGACGGGAGAGGGACGGGATCGCCGCGGCAGCGGCAACGTGAGAATGACGATGTTGAGTCAACTCCGGTCTGTAGAAGAGGAGGGGGTCGGAGGAACCCGGATATGGGTGTCGCAGTCCATCGCGCTGACCGGACGGCTGGCGTCGTTCGGGCGCGGCGGCGTGATTCAATCGGTCTCGAATGTTATGTTCAATCGCTTCACGGGCTGTGTGCGTGAGAAGCTGGCGCAGTGATCCTCGGATCGCGACTTGCGCGCGGCGGCGGCTTGCATTAATCGACCTTGATACCCTTGTTTCGAAGTAATGCCGGTTTTGGTGTGTCGCACGGCCCTGTGATCCGTGCGCTGTCTGTTGCACGAACGGTCCGAGGTAATCGATGAGAAGCACGCGGAACATTCTCCCGTGGGTGGCGGCCGGGGTCGCCGTCCTCTCCCTTCCGGCGGCGCCTCGGGCGCTCGAAGCGCAGACGAGCGACCTGACGATCCTTGTCGCGCCCGTCGCGGCGACCGAGCCGGTCGACCGCCGTTTCGGGGAGCGCATCGCCGAAGAAATCCGGGATGGGCTCAAGATTTTCCCCGGCTACATCGCCATCGAACGCGATGATGCGCGTGATCTGATCGACGACTACGATCTCGACGAGAGAACGATGACCGCGATCGACTGGCGGCAGCTCGGGCTGCAGATGGAGGCCGCCCTCGTCATGGTCGGGACGGCGGTCGCGACCGGCGGAGGGGTTGAGGTCGACGTCAACTTCATCGAGCCCCGCAGCGGGGACGAACTCCCGATGACGGCGTTCACGGTGGCGGACGACGACTCCCACGAAGAGGCGGGCGCCCAGATCATGGGACAGCTCGGGCGGGGCGTCGAGTACCTCCGTTCGCTTGCGTTCTGCGGCGACTACCTCGCCTCCGAACAGCCCATGGAGGCGATCTCCAACTGCAACGCGGCCCTGGCGCTCAACCCCGACAGCGACCGGGCGCACTATCTGCGGGGCCGCGCGCACATGCTCAACGAGGCGTGGGGCGACGCGGCCACCGACCTGCAGGGCGTAGTCGACAACAACGCGTCGGACACCGAAGCCCTGGAATCCCTCGCGTTCACGTACGCGCAGCTGGGCGACGGCGCCGCGTCGCTTCGCTACTACCAGCGGTATCTCGACTTCCGGCCGGACGAAGTGGACATCCGGTTGCGGATCGCCTACGACCTCACGCAGGCCGGGAGTTGGGCCGAGACGGTGCAACTCCTCCAGGACGGCGTGGAGCGCGCGCCGGACAACGTGGACCTCCTCGAGTACCTGACGGGCGCGGCTCTGCAGGCCGGACAGACCGACGGGGCCGTGACCGACGCCGCCATGATCCGGGTCGCCGTCGACGCTTCCGGCAAGCTCGTGGATCTGCAGGGCGACGCCGTGAACCCCTCGACGCTCTCCAACGCGACGAACGCGTACATGCTCCTCGAGGAGTACGACGCCGCGCTCGCGTTCTCGGATCAGGCGCTCGAGTCCATTTCAAGTTCCGACGGCAGCGGCGAAGGCGAGATGTCCCGCGAGGAATTGCTCGCCCAGGTGCACTCTTCCCGCGCGACGATCTACGATCGGATGGAGAATCCGGAGATGGGCGTCGCGGAGCTCGAGCAGGCGCTGGCGTACAACCCGGACGTGCCGAACGGCCGGCAGCGCCTCGCGGCGCTCAAGCTGCAGACGGGCGACGTCGAGGGGGCGGTCGCGGACTTCCGTGCCGCTGTGGAAAACGGGGCGGACCCGAATCAGATCGCGAACGCGATCTTCAGCCTGGCCTACACGAATCACTTCGAGGCGCAGTCCAGGGCGCTGTCCAACCCGGCCACGATCGATGTGCGTGAGGTCGCCACGGCGCTCGAACTGTTCGCCGTCGCCGCGGAGTTCGTCCAGGATCCGGCCGCGTCGGAGCAGATGCACTTCTTCATCGCGTTCGGCTACTACCTGCAGGGAAGCGCCTACGACAGCCGCAACGAAGACGATGAGGCCTGCGCGCCCGCGCGGAGCGCCCTGAACGCCTTCCAGCGGGTGAGCACGCACCTGGCACAGGCGGGGAGCCACCAGGCCGGCAGCCAGCAGCAGATCCGCGAGGCGATCGATGTCCAGCTGTACCGCCAGGAGTCGATTATCGAGGCGTCCTGCAGCCGATAAACTCCGAGGAGCCCGGCCCGCTGCGCTGCGGGCCGGGCTCTTTTTTTGTCCTCGCGATGGTATGAGATGGGGAGAAAAGGGGTTGACACCCATCGCCATGCCCTATAAGGTGGGTTTCGGTGGGTGGAAACGGGTCGTTCTGGGAGGGACACCCTCGAAGAATGTCGAAGGCACGATTTGCCAGGCTTTCTGGGGAGTTATCGACATCAACTCGACTCGCAGGGTCGGGTCAGCCTACCGGCGCCTTTTCGAAAGGGCCGGGAACGGGAGCCGTTCGTCCTCCTCAAGACGCAACCCGACGCGCTGTCGCTCTATCCGGAAGACGCCTGGGCAGACGTGCAGGACGAACTCCGGGAGATGTCGAGACGGCAACCGCACTTTCGCCCCCAGGTGCTTCGCGTGACGGCGGACGCCGTGCAGGTCTCGCCGGACGCGCAGGGACGGATCCTGATACCGGAGAGGATGCGAAAAGCGGTCGCGCTCGGAAGTGAAGCTCTGGTCGTGGGCGCGATCAGCCACGTCCAGATCTGGAATCCGGAGACGTTCGAGAGCGTGACGAGTGAGACGGACGAGGACTTCGATCGATTGATAGAGACGGTGTTCGCATGACGGGTTTTCCGATCACGGCACGGTGGGGGGAGTCGAGGAAGCCGACGGAGTGACAGAGGAGACGTTTCGGCACACTCCGGTCATGCCGGATGAGGTGCTGCGGTGGCTTCGCCCGGAGTGCGGAGGCGTTTTCCTGGATGCGACGGTCGGCGGTGCGGGGCATGCGATCCGGCTGCTGGAGACCGGATCGGCCGTGCGCGTGATCGGGATCGATCAGGATGCGGAGGCGATCGAGGCCGCGAAACGGCGGCTCGCCTCGGCAGGCGAACGGGTGAAGCTGATACGGGCGAACTTCAGGGACGTGGCCCGTCCGGAGTTCGCCGCGGAGATGGACGGTCTGGCGGGAGCCCTGATGGACCTGGGCGTCTCGTCGCACCAGATCGACACACAGAGGCGCGGTTTTTCGTTCCGTCCGGGCACGCCGTTGCGCATGCGGATGGACGAGAGGGCGCGCGACACAAGGTCCGCCGCCGAGTTGCTGAATCGGGCGGACGAACGCGAGTTGGGCCGGGTCTTCCGTGATGGGGAAGAGCGTAGGTGGCGGACGCTCTCACGTGAGGTGGTGCGGCGGAGGAAGATCCGGCCCTTCAGCACGAGTGACGACCTCGTAGCCGCGTTGTCGGCGGTGCTGGGTCGGTCGGCGCAGGAGAAGCAGAAAGCCAGGCTGTTCCAGGCTCTGCGGATCGCGGTCAACGACGAGTTGTCCGCGCTGAGCGAGGGGCTCGAAGGGATACGGGGCCGGCTCGCTCCGGGTGGGCGGTTGGCGGTGCTGTCGTACCACTCGCTGGAGGACCGGTTGGTGAAGGATGCGTTTCGAAACTGGTCTGCCGACTGCCGCTGCCCTCCGGGTCTTCCGGAGTGCCGGTGCCGGGGACAGTCGCTGGGTCGGACGCTGACGCGCCGGCCTTCGCGCCCCTCGGCCGAGGAGGTAGCCCGGAATCCGCGGGCACGCAGCGCGCGACTCCGAGTGTGGGAGAAGCGCGGTACGGACGAGCAGGCGGGCGGCGCATGAACCAGGGGAGCGGGAGCGTACGGAGGGTCCGTCGCAGAACGCTCCTGCGGTGGATGGCTGTCGGGGTGGCAGTCATCGCGCTGGCAGCTTCGTTGGCGCGCGTGGTCCGTCGGGGCGAGGAAGGGCGGAGGTTGATGGCCGAGCTTCGAGGAATCGAGGCGGAGGATCGGGTCGTCACGGACCGGATCGACGCGGCGCGGGCGCGGGTCGATTCACTCGCGGCGCCGGCGCGGATAGAACCCGCGGCGGAAGCACTTGGACTGCAGAGGGCAGGGGAAGAGCAACTGCTGCAGGTCGATGCCGGATACTCGCCGGCTGAAGAAGAAGTGGAGGCCTCCGGCAGGGGAGCGGACAGGTGACGCGTTTCGGCATTCACAGCACGACGCAGCTCGAGGGCTTTGCGGGCGACGCGCGCGAGGCGGCGCTCGCACGCACGCAGCGCACCCGGCATCGTGCGCTGGGCGTCGCGTTCACCCTCGTCGCGTTGGCGTATGCCGTGCGCCTGGGCGACCTCCAGATCCTCGAAGGCGAGGCGCATCGCGCGAGGCAGGTCGCACAGAGCGCCGAATGGGAGTTGTTGCCCGCGGTACGCGGGCGGATTCTGGATCGTCGCGGCCGCGTCCTCGCGGCGCCGGACACGCGATACCAGGTCTTTCTGGCCGTAGACGAACTGCGCGTCGACCGGGCCGAGGCCATCGAGACGGTTGCCTCGGTCGTGCCGGTGGCGCCGGAGCGCCGGAGCGCCATCGCGGAAGCCGCGGGCGGTTGGTCCCTCGTCGCGAGCGACGTGAGTGACGAGGAACGTGTTCGGCTACAGCGGACGATCGGACGTGGGATCTACTTCGAGAGCCGGTCCGCGAGAGAATACCCCCGCAGCATGGGCCGCCGTCTCATCGGCGCCGTGGGGTCCGATGGCCGGGGCGGAACGGGCCTCGAGGCCGATCTCGACTTCTGGCTCGTCGGCCAGCCCGGCCGCGCGGAGGTTCGACTCGATGGCCATCGCAACGCCTACCGTCCGCCCGGCGGACAGGTCGTCGAGGCGGTGCCCGGACACGATGTCGTGCTCACGCTCGACGCCGAACTGCAGCGGATCGCCGAGAACGAACTTGCGCGCGCGCTCGCGAAGACGGGGGCGGGCGGGGGCGACATCGTCCTCCTCGATCCGCGTACCGGCGAGATTCTCGCGCTGGCGAGCGAGCGCACCGACGGAGCGGCCGACCGGATCTCGGGTCTCAGCGATCCGTACGAACCCGGCTCCACGCTGAAGCCGTTCCTTCTCGCGTCCCTCCTCAGCGAAGATCTCGTCGATCTGGACGAGATCGTGGATGTCGAGGATGGCCGGCTGCGGATCGGCTCGAGGGTGATCTCGGACGTCCACGGCTACGACACGCTCAGCGTGCGAAGGATCATCTCCAAATCGAGCAACGTGGGGGCCGCGAAGCTGTCCGCCCGCCTGACGCCCGCAGTCCAGCATCGCTACCTGCGTGACTTCGGTTTCGGCATCCGGACACAGTTGGGGCACCTCGCCGAATCGCCGGGGCGCCTCCGCCGGCCCGAGTCGTGGACCTCGCTCAGCCCCGCTTCGCACGCGATCGGGTACGAGATCTCCGCCACATCCCTGCAACTCGCCCTGGCCTATGGGGCCATCGCGAACGGCGGCGTGCTGATGCGGCCGAGCCTCGTCCGGGAGATACGGGATCCGTCCGGGCACCTGGTGCGCCGCTTCGACCCGACTCCGGTGAGGCGCGTCATTTCCGAGGAAGTGGCGGCGGCGGTTCGCGGGGTGCTGGAGGAGGTCGTCCGGGACGGCACCGGAACGCTCGCGAGCATGGCGCGGTTCGCGGTCGCCGGAAAGACGGGAACGGCCCGCCTCGCCGTGGACGGCCGCTACGCACCGGGACGGTACCGCGCCTCCTTCGTCGGCTTCGCGCCGGCGGATGACCCGCGAATCGTCATCCTCACGCGACTCGAAGACCCGAAGGGCGGTGTCTACTACGGGGGCGCGATCGCGGCGCCTACAAGCCAGGCGACCCTCAAGGCGGCGCTCGCGGCTGATGGCGTGCAGGTGGATCCACGTCTCGTCGTCTCCGACGCTCGTCCCCGGCCGTGGTCCGGCGGGCCTGCGGCCGGCTCGCCGGAGGGTGCCGTCATCTTCGCCTCGAGCGGTACGGGCGTGGACGGTACGCCCGACGGGACCGACACGAGCGGGAGGGGCGTCGTCGCGCTGCCGGACCTGGCCGGACTGTCCGCGCGGGCGGCGGCCGCGCGCCTGCACGCGCTCGGTCTCCGCGTGGAGTGGCGCGGACAGGGGGCCGTCGTGGGACAGAGCCCCGCGCCCGGGAGTGAGTTGCTCCGGGGTGGGACCGTCGTCCTGAGATAGCCGAGAGGGCCTCTCGCGAACGAAGACGGGTCTCGGGAATACAAGACTGGAGGGAGGTTAACCACTGGACTTTGCCGCAACAGCCAACAACGAACCGACAGGTTGAGCGCAGGCTTGACGAGGCGGGCCTCGAACCACGGTGGAGAGGCGTTCCTCCCGCGGAGTTCCCCGCGTTGCGTTCGGACTCCCGCCTGGTCGGCGCCGGCGACCTCTTCTGCGCGATTCCGGGGACGCGTGTCGATGGCCACGCCTTCCTGGACGCGGTCAAGCGTGCGGGGGCCGGCGCCGCCGTAGTCGAGCGCGTCGCGCGTATCGACCTCCCGCAACTGGCCGTCCGCGACGCTCGGGCGGCCGTATCTCATCTCGCCGCGCTCTTCGCCGGCGACCCCGGCGAGGCGCTCCGCCTCGTCGGCATCACGGGAACCAACGGAAAGTCGACGACCGCCTGGCTCACGCGCTGGATCCTGGACGACATGGGACCTGCCGCGGCATTGGGCACCCTGGGCACCGTATCCACCGACGGTGAAGTCGGGGACCCGGGGCTGACGACCCCCGATCCGATCGACCTGGCCCTCGAACTCGCCGCGTTGCGGGCGAGTGGCGCCGAGGCGGCGGTCCTCGAGGTTTCGTCGCACGCGCTCGACCAGCGCCGCGCGGATGGCTTCTCCTTCGATGCCGTGGGCTTCACGAGCTTCAGCCGCGAACACCTCGAATATCATCCGGATATCGAGGCGTATCGGGAGGCCAAGCTGCGCCTGCTCGAGCTGCTGGTGCCGGGTGGCGTCTGCGCGGTGAACGACGATGAGCCCGCGTGGAAGGAGATCGCGCCGGCGAACGCCACGACGCTCCGCTACGGCTTCGAGTCGACCGCCGATCTGTGGCCGGATGAACTCGACCTCTACGCGGGGGGCGCGCGCTTCACGTTGCGGGCGCCCGGCGAGGCAGCCGCCGTGTCGCTGCCGCTTCCCGCCGATTTCAACGTGCGGAACGCCCTCGCGGCCGCCGCCGTCGCGTGGGGCTTCGGCATGCCGCTCGAACGGATCGCTGCCCGGCTCTCCGCGGCGCCGTCCGTGCCGGGGCGCATGGAAGTGTTGTCGCGAGAGCCGGTCTTCGTCGTCCGCGATTTCGCGCACAACCCGGATTCGTGCGAGCGGGCGCTCTCCTCGTTGCGGGCGATCGTGCCG
The DNA here is from genome assembly GCF_947581735.1 of Candidatus Palauibacter soopunensis. Classification (NCBI taxonomy): domain Bacteria; kingdom Pseudomonadati; phylum Gemmatimonadota; class Gemmatimonadia; order Candidatus Palauibacterales; family Candidatus Palauibacteraceae; genus Candidatus Palauibacter; species Candidatus Palauibacter soopunensis. The sequence continues at coordinate 45,456 of NZ_CANPVT010000024.1, read as the reverse complement.
GGTCGGGTCATCGCTCTCCTCGGCTGTGGCGGCGACCGGGACCCCGGCAAGCGGCCGCAGATGGGGAGCATCCTCGCCCGCCTGGCGGATGTCGCGATCGTCACGAGCGACAATCCCCGGTCGGAGGACCCGTCGGAGATCTGCCGTCAGATGGTCGTCGGGCTCCCGCCGGACAGCTACGAGATCGTCGTCGACCGACGGGAGGCGATTGCGCGGGGACTCGCCGAGGCCGGCCCGGCCGATGCGGTCGCGCTCCTCGGCAAGGGACACGAGACGGTCCAGGTCATCGGCGAAGAGCGACTGCCCTTCGACGAGCGTCGGATCGTGGAGGATCTCCTCCCGGTACGTCCCGGCACATCCGGGCTACCCGGAGAAACGGCGTGACGGCGGCCACGCAGGCTCCGCCGTTGCGCTCGGGCTGGATTCGGGCGGCGCTCCGCCTGGACGCCGGCGGCGCCGCGAGCCCCCGCGACGCCGGAGAGCGGGCGTACACCGGCGTATCCTGCGATTCGAGGACGCTGAAGCCCGGCGAGTTGTTCGTCGCGCTCACGGGGGCACGGCACGATGCGGCCGACTTCCTGCCCCAGGCGGCGTCCCGGGGCGCGCCGGGCGCGATCGTTCGTGCCGGACGGGAAGATCCCGCGCTGGGGCTGGAGTACTTTGCCGTCGCCGACCCTCTGAGGGCGCTCGGCGATCTCGCCGCACGCGCCCGTCGCGAATCCGGCGCCGCCGTCGTGGCGATCACGGGCAGTTCGGGCAAGACGACCGTGAAGGAGATGATCGCCTGCGCCCTCTCCGAATCCCGCCGCGTGTACCGCACGGAAGGGAACTACAACAGCCAGGTGGGGCTCCCGCTCACGATCCTGCGCGCCCCTCCCGACGCGGACGCCTGGGTTCTGGAAGTGGGGGCGAGCGAGCCCGGTGAGATCGCCCGACTGGCGGAGATCGCCTGGCCCGACCACGTCGTCATCACGACCGTCGGCGCCGCGCACCTCGAGTGTTTCGGGGATGTGGACGGCGTGCTGCGGGAAAAGATGGGGCTGGCGCACGGCGCCTCGGGCCGCGGCGTGCTCGTCGTGGGAGAGGAACCCGCCATCCTCGCGGACGCCGCCCGGGCCCACCGGCCCGACGCGATCGTGGCCGGCTTCGGACCGGAGGCCGACTTCGCACCCGAGGCGTACACGGTCGAAGCGGACCGGATCGAGTTCCGCCGCGGCGGCGCTCGCGTCGCGCTCGGCGTGGGCGGCGAGCATCACCTGCGGGACGCGCTGATCGCGGCGGCGCTGGCGGAGTCGCTGGAGGTGCCGTGCGACGCGGTCGCCCGAGGGCTGTCGCGCTACGAACCACTCGGCCTGCGCGGTGCGTTGCGCCGCATCGGGCGCCTGACGGTGCTGGCCGACTGCTACAACGCCAACCCGGATTCGTTTCGCGCGGCGATCGCCCAGACTCGCGATCTGCTCCCGGGCCGCCGCCGCGCCGTGTTCGCGGGCTCGATGCTCGAACTCGGCCCCCAGGAGACCAGGGCGCACCGCGAGATCGGCGACGAGATGCGGGCCGCGGGGTTCGACGTCATCGCGGCCACAGGCCTCTTCTGCGACGCGCCATTCGACGGCGTGCACGGTTCTGCCCTGATCCGGGCGGAGGATCCCGAAGCGGCCGTGCGACCGTTCGCGGACGCGCTGGAAGGAGATGAGGTCGTGCTCGTGAAGGGTTCGCGCGGCGTCCGGCTCGAGCGGGTCATCGACGAACTGGAAGCCCGTTTCGGAGGGGGCGCCTGATGCTCTACCACTTCCTCTTCCCGCTCGCGGACCAGCACATCCTGTTCAACGTGTTCCAGTACATCTCGTTCCGCGCGGCCGGCGCCATGGTGACCGCCCTTCTCACCGCGTTCATCATCGGACCGGGAGTGATTCGCAGACTCCGGAAGCACGGGATCGGACAGGTCGTGCGGGCCGAGGGGCCGGCCGCGCACCTCGCGAAGGCGGGTACCCCGACCATGGGCGGCATCATCATCCTCGCCGCCTGTCTCCTGCCCACGCTTCTCTGGGCACGCCTGGACAACACCTACGTGTGGGTCGCCCTCGTCGTCACCGCCTGGATGGGCGCGATCGGCTTCATGGACGACTACCTGAAGATCGTGCGCCGCCATTCGCGGGGCCTGATCGCGCGGTACAAGTTCATCTGGCAGTTCGTGCTGGGCCTGGTGCTCGGCGGGTTCCTTCTCTGGCAGCCCCTGTCCTCCTACGGGGCGACGCAGACGATGCTCCCGTTCTTCAAGGATCTGACCGTCGTCCTCACCCCGGCGATCTTCCCGCTGTTCGTCGCCATCGTCGTGGCGGGAAGCGCGAACACGGTGAACCTGACGGATGGCCTCGACGGGCTGGCCACGGGACTCGCCGCGATTGCCGCCCTCACGTTCGGCGCCTTCGCCTACGCGATCGGCCGGGTGGACACGTCGGCCTATCTCGGCGTCCTGTACCTGAACGGGGCCGGGGAGCTGTCGGTGTTCTGCGCCGCGCTGGCGGGGGCGGCGATCGGCTTCCTCTGGTTCAACGCTCATCCGGCGCAGGTCTTCATGGGCGACACGGGTTCCCTCGCGCTCGGAGGCGCGATCGGCGCCGTCGCCGTGCTCCTGAAGTCCGAATTCCTCCTCGTCATCGTCGGGGGCGTGTTCGTCCTCGAAGGGCTGTCCGTGATCTTCCAGACCGGATGGTTCAAGTTCAGCCGCCGTCGGTGGGGGGAGGGCCGCCGGCTCCTGCGCATGGCCCCGCTGCATCACCACTTCGAGAAACTCGGCTGGCCCGAGACGCAGGTCGTCACGCGGTTCTATATCGTCGGCGTCATCTGCGCGCTCGTCGGCCTCGCGACGCTCAAGATCCGCTGATGGCGGACGACCGTCGCCCTCCGCTCTTCGGGCCCGGCGAGCCCGTGGCCGTTCTCGGACTCGGAGTGTCGGGAACCGCCGCGGCGCGCCTCCTGCACGCGCTCGGAGCGGACGTATATGCGAGCGACGCCTTCGAGGGTCCCCGGCAGCGCGAGGCCGTGGAAGCCCTCACCGCGGAGGGCATCGACGCGGAAGTGGGACAGCACGACGTGGAGAGAATCCTCAACGCCGACCTCGTCGTCACCAGTCCGGGAATATCGCCGACCGCCGAAATCCGGCGGACGGTGGCGGACGCGGGGGTGCCCACCGTGGCCGAAATCGAGGTCGCCTACCGCCACCTCCGCTCAAGGGTCATCGGCATCACGGGCACGAACGGCAAGACGACGACGACCGCGCTCTGCGGGCACCTGCTGCAGCAGGCCGGCGTGGACGCGCTCACCGCGGGGAACATCGGCCGTCCCCTCTCCGAGATTCCGTTGATGAAACAGCAGCCGGACTGGCTCGTGGTCGAGCTGAGTTCCTTCCAGCTCGCCGATCTCCAGGCGTTCAGGCCCGAGATCGGCCTGCTCGTGAACCTCGCCGCGGACCACCTCGACTGGTATTCGAGCATCGAGCGCTACTACGAGGACAAGGCGCGCCTGTTCGCGAACGCCGACGAGGACAGCCGCTGGGTCCTGAACGGGGATGACGACGATGTGCTCGCCATGGCGGAACCGGCCGCCGGGCGCCGCTACATCGCCTCGATCGAGCCGCACGAGGAACCCGGAGCGTGGCTGGACGAAGCCGGGAGACTGGTCCAGCGTCTCGAGGCAGGGGGGGCGCCGCAGCCGTGGATCGCGGCCGGCGAACTGCAACTCGTCGGCGTCCACAATGTCATGAACGCGCTCATGGCGGGTCTTGGAGCGGCGCTCGCCGGTTGCGAGGCCGCGGCGATCGGAGCCGGACTCGCTTCCTTCCAGGGACTTCCCCATCGCCTCCAGAGGGTGGGCGAGTTCGAGGACGTCCTGTGGATCAACGATTCCAAGGGAACGAACGTCTCCGCGACCCGCGTCGCGCTCAACGCGTTCGACCGGCCCCTCGTGGCGCTCCTCGGAGGCCGGCACAAGGGCGAGTCGTACCGGTCGCTCGCGCCCGCGCTGCGCGAGAACGCACGGGCCCTGATCGCGTTCGGAGAAGCCGCGCCGCAGATCGTCCGGGAACTGGGCGACGTGGCGCCGATCGAGGTCGCCGGCGGAGTCCCGCAGCTCGTGCGCCGTGCTCGCGCAGCCGCCCATCCCGGCGATGTCGTCCTCTTCTCTCCGGCCTGCTCGAGCTACGACATGTTCCCGGACTACCGGAAGCGGGGCCGGACATTCGAACGGTGCGTCCGCGAATCGTACGAAGGCCCGGACTCGGAGCGGGCGACGTGACGGATCACGCCATCTCACGGGAACTCCCGCGCGTGCAGGAGTTCGCCGGCTCGCCGGCGTGGGTGCGGAATGCGCTCATCGGGATCACGCTCGTCCTCGTCGTGTTCGGGCTCCTCTCCGTCTATTCCGCGAGCTCCTTCGCGGCGCAGCAGAGCGGACTGCCGGGGAACCACGTCCTCATGGGCCAGCTGGCTCGCGCCGCCGTCGGTTTCGTGGCGCTGATCGTGGCCGCCTTCATCGACTATCGCACCTACCGGCGGTTCGCGTGGCCGATCCTCGGGGCGGTAGCCGCCCTCCTCGTCGTCATGATCCTCCCGTTCACGACGGACATCGCGCCTGTCCGGAACGGATCCCGCCGCTGGCTGATGCTCGGGCCCGCGACCTTCCAGCCCTCGGAACTGGCCAAGGTCGCGGTCGTCTTCTGGACGGCCGCGCTCGCCGTTCGCAAGCAACGGAACTTCGGCAGCTTCCTGAGCGGAGTGCTCCCGTTCCTCCTCGTCCTGAGCCCCCTCCTCGTCCTCATCGCGGCGGAGCCGCACCTCTCGGCGACGCTGATCACGGCTGCGCTGGCCGCGACCGTGCTCTTCGCCGCCGGGATGCGCATCCGGCACTTCCTCCTCCTCGCGCTGCCCATCGGCGCGGGGGTGTGGTGGCTCGTGCGCTCGAACAGCTACCAGCTCACACGGATCCTCGCGTTTCTCAATCCGGAGGCGGACACCTCGGGCGCCGGCTACCAGTTGCAGCAGGCGCAGATTGCGATCGGCTCGGGCGGGATCCTCGGCGCGGGCTACGGCGAAAGCACACAGAAGCTTCACTACCTGCCCGAAGCGCAGAACGACTTCATCTATCCGATTATCGCGGAGGAATGGGGATTCGTGGGCGCGGTCACGATGCTCGTCCTTTTCCTTGCGTGGACGCACCTCGGATTCCGGATCGCGAAGTCCGCCCCGGACCTGTTCGGGCGCCTGATTGCGATCGGGCTTACGGCGATCGTCGCCATCGGAGCGTTCGGACACATCGGGATCACGATGGGGCTGCTGCCCACGACGGGGGTGAGCCTCCCCTTCATCAGTTCCGGCGGCACGGGGCTCGTCATCGCGCTCGGCGTCACGGGCATCCTGATCAACGTGGCTTCACGGCGGAGATGCTGACGCATGGCGTCGCCTCGTATCCTGCTCGCGGGAGGCGGCACGGGCGGCCACCTGTACCCCGCCCTGAACCTGGCGGCGGCCTTCGGTCGGCTGGCCCCCGACGTCGAATGCGTGTTCCTGGGCGGACGGCGGGGGTTGGAGGCCCGCGTGCTGCCTGACGCCGGGTACGAGTTCCGGCTCCTGCCGCTCCAACCGCTGTACCGGCAGCGGCCGTGGCGAAACTGGCGTCTGTTCGCGTCGGCTCCGACCGTCCTCGCCGGCGTGCGGCGTGCGTTCCGGGATTTTGATCCGCGGCTCGTCGTGGGCACGGGGGGATACGTGGCGGGGCCCGCGCTTGCGGGAGCCCGCCTGCACGGAGTTCCCACGGCGATTCAGGAGCAGAACGCGGCTCCCGGGCTCGTGACGCGCCTGTTCGCGCCGGGCGTCGATCAGATCCACCTCGGATACCCCGAGGCCGAGGACCGGCTCCGGGTCGGGGGGCGCACGCGCCTGAGCGCGCTGGGGAACCCGGTCGCCCCCTCGCTGGACGGCGCGACGGACGCCGGCAGTTCCGGCGGCTCGGCTGCAGCCCGCTTCGATTGGCCCGCGGGCCGCAACCTCCTCGTCTTCGGCGGAAGCCAGGGCGCGCTCGGCCTCAACCGGGCCTTTCTGCGGGATCTGGAATGGGCGGCGCGGGACGCCTCCGCGTGGCCGGACGGCGTCTCGGTCGTGTGGATCGCCGGACCCGCGCACGCGGCCGAACTCTCCGCGCGCACGTCGGAGCTTCCCTTCGCGGACCGGGTGCGCGTCGTCTCCTACATCGACGACCTGGGCCGACAACTGGACAGGGTGACGCTTGCGCTGTGCCGGGCGGGCGCGATGTCGCTGGCCGAATTGTGCGCCGCGGGCCGACCGGCCGTGCTCGTGCCGCTTCCGACCTCGGCCGGGGGGCACCAGCTGACGAACGCGCGGGCGCTGGCGGCGGCGGGCGCCGCGGAAGTTCGCGAGGAGGAGGGACTCGAGGCCGGCGAGCTGTGGTCGCTGTGTCGCGATATCCTCACCGACGACGCGCGCCTGACCCGGATGTCGGCGGCCGCCGCGAGCCGTGGCCGGCCGCATGCGGCCCTCGACATCGCCCGCGAGATGCTCACGCTCATGGGCCGGCGCGCCGCATGAGCGGGGTGGCGGCGGGGGCGCCCCGCACGGCGGGGACCGCGGACCTCCCGGCGCCGGGGGCACACGTCCATCTGATGGGGATTGGCGGCGCCGGCATGCGCGGACTCGCCCTTCTCCTCGACCGGGCGGGCTACGTCGTGAGCGGGTGCGACCGCGCCCCGGCGGATGCCCTCGGCGACCTAGCCGCGAACGAGATCCGGGTCGAGCGGGAGCACGCCCCCGCCCACTTGTCGGGGACCGATCTGCTGGTTCGAAGTTCGGCCGTGCCGGCAGACCAGCCGGAGGTCGTCGGGGCGGAGGTCGCCGGCATTCCGGTGATGCGCAGGGCCCGGGCGCTCGGCGCCCTCCTCAACGGGCAGGCGATGGTCGGGGTTGCGGGGACGCACGGGAAGACGACGATCACCGCGATGGCCGGACACGCGGCGGCCGCGGCCGGGCTCGATCCCCTCGTCCTCGTCGGCGGCCGGGTCGACGCGTGGAACGGGTTCACACGGCTGGGAGATGGTCCCGCCATCGTGGAAGCCGACGAGTTCGACCGCTCCTTCCTCGAACTTCATCCCACTCTCGCCGTGATCAGCTCGCTCGAGCCTGAACATCTCGACACCTACGGAAGCTGGGAGCGTCTCCGTGCCGCGTTCGTCGAGTTCGCCCGGCGGACGCGGCGCGCCGAAGGTCTTATCTACTGCCACGATGACGAGGGCGCCCGCCGACTCGCGGAGGCGTGCGGGTTCTCCGACGGGGAGCACGGTTTCGGGTACGGCTTCGGGGACGGAGCCTGGTGCCGGCTCGAAGCGGCGGGCCGGCGCGGGCTGCGCCTTTCCTGGCCGGACGGAACGGTTGATCTCACGCTCCGCGTGCCGGGGCGCCACAACCAGCTCAATGCCGCGGCGGCCTTCCTCGCCACGTTCCGGCTCGGCGGCGATCCGCGGGCGGCGGCGCGCGGGCTCAGCGAGTTCCGCGGCGTGGCGCGCCGACTCGAGATGATCGCGGCGTGGCCCGACCTCACGGTCTTCGACGACTACGCGCACCATCCGACCGAGGTCGCGGCGTCGCTTGCCGCCCTGCGGGAGGCGTATCCCGACGCCCGGCTGACGGTGGTCTTTCAGCCGCATCTGTTCACCCGGACGCGCGACTTTGCGGACGCGTTCACCCGCGCCCTGATGACCGCGGACGAAGCGCGCGTGCTTCCCATCTATCCCGCGCGTGAAGCGCCGCTTCCGGGCGTCACGTCGGAGTTGATCATCGACGGGGCCGGCGCGACCGCGGCGTCGATCGACCGGAAGGGCGCGCTGGACCTCGTTTCGCCGAAGGCCGGCGCCGGAGAAGCGGTGCTCGTCTTCATGGGCGCCGGCGATGTCACCGACCTCGCGCAGGCGGCGGTCCAGCGGCGGACGGGCGATGCGGTGGGAACGTGACGTCCCGCTCGCGCCCCTGGTCCGCTACCGGATCGGCGGGCCGGCCGCGCGGCTCGCGCGACCGCGGTCGATCGCGGAACTGGACGCCGCGCTGCGTGAAACGTCGGGCCGCGGCTGCCGCGTGCTGGGGACCGGTGCGAACCTCCTCATCGGGGACGGCGGGGTGGCGGAGCCCGTCCTCGTTCTCGAGGGCGATTTCGGGACCGTCCGGGTCGGAGCGACCGCCATCGAAGCCGGGGCCGGCGCCCGGCTGCCCGCTCTCGCGCAGGCCGCGCGCCGCCACGGACGGTCCGGATTCCATTTCCTGGAGGCCGTCCCCGGCACCCTCGGCGGAGGCTTGCGGATGAACGCCGGATCGCGAGACGAGGGGCTGTGGGATCGGGTCGAGTGGGCGGAAGCCGTGACGCCGGAAGGCGAACTCGTGCGGGTCCGGCCCGAGGAGGCGCAGCCCGAGTACCGTCATGTGAGCGTCCCGGCCGACTGGGTGTTCGTGCGCGCGCGCCTCGACGCGACGCCGGCCGAGGCGGACGCCGTCCGCGAGGCACACCTGAGTTTCCGCGAGCGAAAGGTCCGGGATCAGGTGTACGACCTGCCCTCGGTCGGATCGACGTGGAAGAACCCGGGTCCGCCGCATCCCCCGGCCTGGAAGATCGTCGACCAGGTGGAAATGAGAGGGGTTCGGGCGGGGGGCGCCCAGGTCCACGAACGGCACGCGAACTTCATCGTCAACCTCGGTGGCGCCCGCGCGGCCGACGTCATCGGACTCATGACGGAAACTCGCCGCCGCGCGCTGGCGCGTCTCCGCGTGGCACTCGAGCCGGAGATCCACCTGTGGGGGTTCGATCCCGCGCAACTCGCCCGGGTGGGGGCCGCATGATCAGGCGCGGGACGTCACGCTCGAGGCGCATCACGCGCCGCGGACGCCGCAGGCTCCTCCTCGCCCTGATGGTCGCCTCGATCGGTCTTTCCGTCCCCATCTGGGTGCCGCGCCTCCTCGCGACGCTGCCCGCGTTTCAGATATCGGAACTTCGCGTGACCGGGACCGATCACATCCCGCCCGACGAGATCAGGACGCTCGCCGTCACGCCGGACGCGTCCGTGTGGGACGATCCCGCGACATGGGAGGAGCGCGTCCGCACCCATCCCATGGTTCGCGAGGCCACCGCCCGCCGAGAGGGCTTCCGCACCTTCGAAATCGCCGTCGTGGAGCGACGCGCGGTCGCGCTCGTGGCGACGCCCGAACTGCGTCCCGTGAGCGGGGATGGCTACGTGCTGCCGCTCGAACCCTCCTCCGTGTCGCTCGACCTGCCGATCGTCCGGGGCCCGGTCGAGATGGAGAACGGTTTCGTGACGGACCCGGGAGTGCGGGAACTCATCTTCGCGCTGGCGCGCATGGATCGGACGCGGAGCGACTTCATGTCACTCGTCTCCGAGGTCGGGCCCGCGGCGGAGGGGGGATACCGTTTCCTGCTCCTGCCGGGCGCCGGGGCGGAGGTCGTGCTTCTGCCCCGCGATCAGCCCCTGTGCGCCCTCGACCGGGTGTCGATCGCGCTCGGGCAGATCGAAGACCGGCGCGTCGCACGTGCGGACGCGCGTTTCAGAGGCCAAGTTGTACTGACGCGCGTGGAGGAGCGATGATTCAGGGGGCGGGCATTGTCGGGGTGGATGTGGGGTCGACCAAAACCTGTGCGGTCGTCGCCGCGGTGCATCCGGGCCGCCAGCCCACCGATCCGCTCGAGATTCTCGGCCTGGGGGTCACGCGTTCCGAGGGCATGAACGGCCCGAACGTAGGGGATATCGAGGCGGCGACCCGGGCCGTTCGCACGGCCGTCAGACAGGCGGAAGCCACGGCCGGCCGCGAAGTCGAAGCCGCCTACGTGAGCGTGCCGAGCGGAAGTGTCCGGACGTCCCGATCGAAGGGTCTGCTTCAGGTCTCCGGCTCGGAGATCACGCCCGCCGACGTCAAGCGCGTGCAGGAGGTGGGCCGGGCCGTTCCGATCCCGCCCGGCCACGAGTTGATGCACGCCCTGTCCCAGCGGTACACCGTCGACCATCGTGACGGGATCCGGGATCCGGTCGGCATGGCCGGAACCCGTCTCGAGGCGGACCTCTGCATCGTGACGGCGGATGTGGCGATCTGCCACGACATCTCGAAGATCGTCGACCGCGCGGGGTACCGTCCGGACGAGCTGGTCATGGCGCCGCTTGCCACGGCGCTCGCCGTGCTTGAGGATGCCGAGCGCGAGGCCGGCGTGGCCCTGGTCGAGATAGGGGGCGCGACGACCGATGTGCTCGTGTACGGCGGACACAGCATCCTTCACGCGGCGACGCTGCCGTGGGGCGGATCGATCGTGACACGGGATATCGCTCGCGGCCTGGGCGTTCACGAAGACGAGGCCGCGCAACTCAAGGAGCGACACGGCGGAGCGCTGCGCGACCGAGCCGATTCGCAGGAGCTGCTCGACGTCTCGGGGGCTCGGCACGGGCGCGCTCGACGTGTGTCACGCGAGTTGCTGCTGCACATTATCGAACAACGGCTGGACGAAATCCTTGGACTGGTGTACGAGGAACTGGAGACGAGCGGAACGCTGCGCGAACTTGAGGCGGGAATCGTGTTGAGTGGCGGCGGGGTTTCGCTCGCGCACACGGAAGACCTCGCGCGTTCGGTCTTCAACCTGTCTGTTCGCACCGGTATTCCTTCACTCGGCCTCGGGGGCATGGCGGAGGGCGTCGCGCGCCCCTCTTACAGCACCGCCGCGGGATTGGCGCTGTACGGCGCATCGCGGGCCTCGGCCGGGGGGTTGGTGGGAGCGACCCGCGCCTTCGCAAGAGTCGGCGGGTGGCTACGGGAGTTTTTCTGATGGGAGGGAGGGGACACATGGTCTTTGCGTTTGACGAAAACGGCGTGCGTAACGCGAAAATGAAGGTCGTCGGCGTGGGTGGCGCCGGCGGCAATGCGGTCAACCGCATGATCGACGAGGAACTCGATGGCGTGGAGTTCATCGCGGTCAATACCGACGCCCAGGCGCTCAAGGAATCCGGCGCCCACCTGCGAGTCCAGATCGGGAAGGAACTCACGCGAGGCCTGGGGGCCGGCGCCCGTCCCGAGATCGGTCGGCAGGCGATGTCCGAGAGTGCCGAGGAGATACGATCGGCGATCGAGGGCGCGGATCTCGTCTTCGTCACGGCGGGGATGGGCGGAGGCACGGGCACGGGCGCGGCCCCGATCATCGGCGGCATGGCGCGGGAAATGGGGTCGCTCTGCATTGCGATCGTGACCCGCCCGTTCCACTTCGAGGGCAAGAAGAGGATGCGGTACGCCGAGATCGGGCTGAGGGAGCTTCGGCGCTCGGTGGACACGATGATCGTCGTGCCGAACGAGCGTCTGCTCGCGGTCGTGGGAAAGGAGATGACGTTCCGCCAGGCGCTGAAGAAGGCGGACGAGGTACTCCTCCAGGCGACCCAGGGGATCTCCGACCTGATCTCCGTGACCGGCGAGGTGAACGTGGACTTCGCGGACGTCCGCACGGTCATGTCGAACCGCGGGGCCGCCCTCATGGGAACCGGTACCGCGACGGGCGAAGACCGCGCTGTGGAGGCGGCGCAGCAGGCCATTTGCTCGCCCCTCCTCGACAACGTATCCATCAACGGCGCGACGGGGGTTCTCGTCAACATCAGCGGCGGTCCGGACCTGACGATCGATGAGGTCACGACGGCCAACTCGATCATTCAGGAGGCTGCCGGCGACGAGGGCGAGATGATCTTCGGAGTCGTGCACGATCCTCAGCTCGAAGGCAAGATCCGCGTGACGGTGATTGCGACGGGCTTCGGAGACATGGAGGAAGATGGGCCGGCGCCGGTGGCGGAGAGGGTGATCCCCGCGCGCAAGCCGTCGCCCGTGCCTCGCGCGACCCCGGTCGTCATCGGCTCGAAGTACGAGCGCCCGGGCGCCTTCGACGATCGTTCGGCGCCGTCGGCGCAACCGGAGCCCGAACCCGTCGAACCCCACCTGGAAGTGAAGCAGGCGGGCATCGCGTTCGAAGCGCTCGCGGCCGAGAAGCCGACGGCCGAGCCCGTGCTCGAGCCGCCGCCCGAGGCCGCGGCCGAATCCGCGCCGGAACCGGAGCCGGAGCCGGCACCGGCGCTCGAACCGCCGGCGTCGGAGGGATCGATGCGCGAAGGGCCGGGGTACGAAGCCGAACCGGCGACACCGGATCCCGCGGCGGAAGAAGCGACGCCCGACGTGGAGTCCGAAGTGCCGGACAGCGATTCGTGGACCGATGCACGCGTCGAGTTCGAGGATCTCGAGATCCCGACCTTCATTCGGCGACAGATGGACTGAGCACGCTTGAGAACAAGACTTGCTGCTGCGGCGGGATTCGCTCTCGCGGGAGTTCTCGTCCTCGGTTGGGCCGCGTTCGGCCCCCGGGCCGAGCGGACGGAGGACGTCAAGGTCGTCGAAGTGCCGACGCCGCCTGCGCCCATCACGCTGGTGCATCGTCTGCGGCGGGGCGAGACGCTGGGGGACGTATTCGAGGACCATGGCCTGGGTCCCGCGGCGACGCATGCCATCGCGGAGGCGATGGGCGAATTCGAGAGTCCGCGCCGGCTGCGGCCCGGGGTCGCGATTCATTTCGTGCGCCGACCCGGTGAGTCTCCGGCGCGCATCCGCGTCGACCTCGACCCCGACCGCGTCCTCCACCTGTGGTCCGACCGCGAAGCTGCGCCGTTGTGGTCGGCCCGGCTGGACTCCGTACAGGTCGTACGAGACACGCTTCTCCTCGCGGGTCTCATCCAGTCGAACCTGTTCGACGCGGAGTTGTCGGGCGACGTGGAGGCGCTGGACGACGCGGGACGCTTCGACGTGGCGTACCGGATCGCGCAGGTCTTCGCGTGGCAGATCGACTTCTGGCGGGACCTGCGGCGGAACGATGCGTACCGGCTTCTCATCGAGCGCGACGTGCGGCCGGATGGCTCCGTGCGCGACGCGAGGGTACTCGCCGTGGATTTCCGGAACGACCGGCGGGTCCTCACGGGAGTGCGATTCGAGCATGCCGCGGCCGATCGCGTGGAGTACTACGACGAAGCGGGCGAAGCTCTCAGGGGCCAGTTTCTGCTCGCGCCGCTGGACATCGTCCGTGTGACGAGCGCGTTCAACCTCAGGCGGTTCCACCCGGTGCTTCGGCGTACTCGACCGCATCTCGGCGTCGACTACGGAGCGCCGAGAGGCACGCCCGTGCGCGCGACGGGAGCCGGACGCGTGACTCGGGCAGGGTGGTGGGGGAACTACGGAAACGCCGTCGAGATTCGTCACGCGAACAATATCCGCACGCGATATGCGCATCTGACCAACGTCGCGCGCGGCGTCGCGACCGGGACCCAGGTGGAACAGGGGCAGGTCGTCGGGTATGTGGGCGACACCGGTCTCGCGACCGCGCCCCATCTTCACTACGAGTTTCTGCGGAACGGCGCGCAGGTGAACCCGGCCCGTCTGCAGCTGCCCAGGGCCGAGCCGATCCCCGCTGAACTGCGCGAGCGGTTTGCGGCGGGTCGGAATGTCATGCTCGCGCAGTTGCGAAGCCTTCCGATGCCTGTCCATCCCACGCAGCGCGCTCGCCGCACACAGGATTGAGCCCCGGCCTCTGGCTTCTCGTCGCGCTTGGCGCAGTCGCGCTCGCCGGCTGGGCCTATGGCACGCGCGAGGAACGTGTCGCGGGGCGCACCGGTCCCGCCGCCGTCCGGGCGGCGGCCCTCTTCCTCATTCTGGGCGCGCTCGCGCTGCCCGCGTTGCGCGGCAGCGGCGTCGGAGTGCCCGAACGCGTCGTGCTACTCGACATCTCGCGCAGCATGACGCTCCCGGTCCGCGCCGGAGGACCCGGAGGGGCAACGCGGCTCGACTCGGCCCTGGCGCTTCTGCCCGCACTCGCCCCCGACCGGATCTATCTGTTTGGAGACGGCCCCGTCCCCGCCCGACTCGATTCACTGGACACGCTCGGCGCGACGCACGACGCGAGCCGGCTCGAACCGGCCCTGCAGGCCGCGCGCCTGGGTGGAGCCGACAGCGTCTGGGTGCTCACCGACGGCGAGCTGACGGATCGTGACGCCGCCCGTGAGGCGGCCGCCGGTCTGGGTCTCGGGGTCCGTGAACTCCGCGTCGCCGCCGTCGAGCCCCGGGTGGCGCTCGCGGCGCTGCGGGCGCCCGAGCGGGCCCGAGCCGGCGATACCGTCCGCGCCACGCTCGAGTTCCATGCCGGTGGGGGATCGGGCGGCGGGGGCGAGCTGCCCGACAGTGTGAGCTTCCAGCTCGAACGCGAAGGAACCGTCGTCGCGACCGTGCGGGCGCCCCGCCCCGCCGCCGGACGGACGGGTCGCGCCGAAATCGCCTTCGTGCCGCGGGACGAAGGCGCCCAGCCCGCCTGGCGCCGCTATGAAGCCGTGCTCGTCGATCCGCCGGATCCCTTCGGCGTCTCCGACCGGACCGGCGCGTGGATCGAGGTCTCCGAGTCCTCCGCCGGGGCCGTGCTCGTGTCGCTGGCCGCCGATTGGGAGGCGCGTTTCATCGTCCCCGCCCTCGACCGGCTCGTCCTGGGGGGAGCGCGCGGCTACCTGCGCCTGGCGGATGACCGTTTTCTGGAGATGGGCGCCGGTCCCCGCATCGTCGAGGCATCGCGGGTGCGCGAAGCGGTACGGGGCGCGCGCCTGCTCGCCGTCCAGGCCTCGCCGGACGATCTCCCGCCGTGGCTGGCCGGCGCGCTGAGGACGCACGCGCGGACGCTCTTCTTCGCCGGGGGGCCGGGTGACGTACCGGGGGTGGGGGCGCGCGTCACGGGTCCCCTGCCAGGGGAGTGGTATCCCGCCGGGCCGGTGCCCGCGAGCCCTTCGGCGGCGCTCCTCGCCGAGGCCGACTTGGATCTTCTGCCCCCGGTCCGCGAACTCTATGCCGTGGAGCCCGCGGGGAGATGGTCGGTGATCAACGCGAGCCGGAACCGGCGCGGCGAGGGAAGGCCGCTCCTCACGGCGGGCGAAGATGGGACGCGCCGGTGGGCGCTTTCCGCGGCTTCCGACTGGTGGCGCTGGTCGCTGCGGGGGAACGAGCCGCGCCGGGTCTACGAGGGCGTGTTCAGCGGCATCGTCGGCTGGCTCGTCGAGGACGCGACGCCCCGGCTCGCCTCGCTCGCGCGGACGCCGGCGCCCGGCGAACCGCAGGTGTGGCGCATCCGTCCCGGATCCTCCGACCTCACGATCCAGGTGCTCGATGAGACGGGCGCGGAGGTGTGGAGCGAAGCCGTGGCGGATCCGCCCGCCGAACTCGTCGGTTCCGGTCTCCCCCCCGGTCGCTACGACGCGATCGTGACGGCGACCGGCCCGGAGGGGTCCGTCGAACTCCGCCGGCCCGTCGATGTCGAGCCCGATCCGCGCGAGTTTCTCCCCGGGCCGCCGTCCGAACCCATGGCCATCGGAGCGCAGCCCTCTCCCCGCGCGCCGGCCGAGGTCCGCTCGCCCCGGCCCGTGTGGCCGTTCCTCCTCGCGGTTCTGCTGCTGTGCGGGGAGTGGGTGTGGCGGCACCGGATCGGCCTCCGGTGACCGGAACTCTCCGCCGCCCGAAACGCGGCCTGTGGCGGCGGATCGTCGACTTCGCGCTCACGGACGTGAACACGCTCGTCGACGGAGGGCTCGACGGCGCCGCCATCGAGCGCCTGGAGGAAGTCCTGCTCGAGGCGGACTTCGGGGTCGACGCCACGCTCGAACTCGTCGAAGCGCTCGAGCGGGCGGCGAGCCGCGGCGCGGTCGCGACGGAGGACGACCTGCGCGACACGCTGAGGGCCCGGCTCGCCGAGACGCTGGCCGCCGCCGGGCCTCCCGCCGGCGGGTCGCTCGCCGGCCCGCCTCCGCGCGGCGACGGGCCGGGCGTCCTCCTCCTCGTCGGCGTGAACGGCGTGGGGAAGACGACGACGGCGGCGAAGCTGGCCAAACGCCTGCAGGCCGGCGGCGGCCGCGTGCTGCTCGCGGCGGCGGACACGTTCCGGGCGGGGGCGCAGGAGCAGCTCCGGGCGTGGGCGGAACGGCTGCAGACCGATTTCGTCGGGGGAACGCCCGGAGCGGACCCGGCCTCCGTGGCGTTCGACGCGGTGGCGGCGGCGCGCGCGCGGGACGCCGCCTGGGTGCTGGTCGACACCGCCGGCCGGCTCCATACGCAGGACGATCTGATGCGCGAACTGGTCAAGATCGATCGAGTGCTCGGGCGACAGGTGGAGGGCGCGCCGTACGAGCGGCTGCTGGTCGTCGACGCCACCTCCGGACAGAACGTGATGAACCAGGCGCGACAGTTCGGGGCGTCGCTCGACCTCACGGGCCTCGTGCTCGCGAAGTTCGACAGCACGGCGCGCGCCGGCACGGTCATCTCCGTCGCGCGCGAACTCTCCGTCCCGGTCCGCTTCCTCGGAGTCGGGGAGTCCCCGGAAGACCTGGAGGAGTTCTCGCCCGACCGGTATCTCGACAAGATCCTCGCGCCGGAGCCGTGATCGCGTGACGGCCGGGCGCTCCATCCTGCGGGGATCCGTGCAGTACCTGAAGGGCGTGGGCCCCCGGCGGGCGGAGCGCTTCGCGAAACTCGACGTTCATACGGGGCAGGACCTGCTCTACCACCTCCCGTACCGGTACGAGGACGCGACCACGGTCGACGCGATCTCCGAGTTGAAGGTCGGCCAGGATGCGACGGTCATCGGCCGCGTCGTCTCGAAGGGCGTCATCCCCACGCGCCGCCGGCTGCGCGTGTTCCGGGCCGTGCTCCGGGACGGGAGCGGCCACGTCGAATGTGCCTGGCCGGGACGCCCGTGGCTCGACCGCACGATCGACAAGGGCGACCTGTTGCTCGCCTCCGGACCCGTGCGCTTCTACCACGGCCGGCAGCTCCAGCCGCGCGAACACATCGTGCTGGCCCGCGCCTCCGACGAGAGCGGTGCCCCCGGAGACAGGTCCGCCGAACCGTCCGCACCCCCCGAAGAGCGTCCCGCCACGGGGCGGGTGTTTCCCGTCTATCCCGCCACCGAGGGGCTCACGCACCGGCAGATCCGCGCCGTCATCCAACTGAACCTCTCCCGTCTTCTCTCCGACCTGGGGGACGAAGACCCGATTCCGGGCGACTGGCTCGAGGAACTCTCCCTCCCCCCGCTCGCGGAGGCCCTTCGCACGCTGCACCGGCCGCCCGCAGTCGCCCGGGTCGAGCGCTGCCAGCGGCGCCTCGCCTTCGAGGAACTCTTCTTTCTCCAGCTTCTCCACGCCCGCGCCCGGGCGCGTCTCCGCCACGAGGTCCGGGGGGTGGCCTTCGACGCCCCGGCCACGCTCAGCCGCTCTCTCCTGGAGACGCTCCCCTTCGAACTCACCGCGGCCCAGCGTCGCGCCTGGTCCGAGATCGAAGCCGACATGGCCCGGCCTTCGCCGATGAACCGCTTGCTGCAGGGAGATGTGGGAAGCGGGAAGACGGTCGTGGCCGCGCTCGCCATGCTCAAGGCGATCGAGGCGGGGCGGCAGGCGGCGATCATGGCCCCGACGGAACTGCTGGCGGAGCAGCACCGGCGCACGTTCGAGAAGATGCTCGGCCCGCTCGGCGTGGAGCCCGAACTCCTGACCGGCGCCGTCACGGGGAAGGCGCGACGGCAGGCCCTGGAGGGGATCGCCGCCGGCGACGCCCGTCTCATCGTCGGGACGCACGCCCTGATCCAGGAAGGCGTGGATTTCGCGGCCCCGGGGCTCGTCGTCATCGACGAACAGCACCGCTTCGGCGTCGAACAGCGCCGCCGGCTCCGCGAGAGCGGCGAGGCCCCCGACGCCCTCGTGATGTCCGCGACGCCGATCCCCCGCAGCCTCGCCCTCGTCCTCTACGGCGACCTCGATCTCTCGATCATCGACGAACTCCCCCCCGGCCGACAGCCGATCCGCACCGCCGTGCGCGGCCCCGAAAGCCGCGATGCCGCGTTCGACTTCCTCGGCGACCAACTCGCGGCGGGCCGCCAGGCGTACGTCATCTATCCTCTCGTCGAGGAGTCCGAGGTCCTCGAGGCCCGCGCCGCCACGGTCATGTTCGAGCAACTCCAGGCCCGTTTTCCGGACGTCACGGTGCGGCTCCTGCACGGACGCCTCTCCTCCGCGGAGAAGGACGACGCGATGCGGAGCTTCCTCGCGGGCGACACGAGCCTCCTCGTCGCGACCACCGTCATCGAGGTGGGCATCGACGTCCCCAACGCGACCGTGATGGTGATCGAGGACGCCGAGCGTTTCGGCCTCGCCCAGCTCCATCAGCTGCGGGGACGCGTCGGGCGCGGCGCCGAGCAGTCCTACTGCATCGTCTTCCACGCCTCCGAGACGCCATCGGAAAGGCTCGTCGCCTTCGAGAAGAAGACCGACGGCTTCGAACTCGCCGAGGAGGATCTCAGGATCCGCGGCCAGGGCGACCTCTTCGGCAAGGAACAGCACGGCGCCGTGCTCCTCAGGTTCGCGCAACTCGACCGCGACTTCGACCTGCTTGAAGCCGCGCGCCGAAGAGCCCGCGCCATCGTCGACGCGGACCCGGGGCTCTCAAAGCCAGCCCACCGCCGGTTCCGCCACGAACTCGATCTCCGCTACGCCCGCCGGGAGGCCCTCTACCACGTCGGCTGACCCGGCCGGCACCCCGGCGGCTGCGTTCGCCCCGTCCTGCGTTTGCCCCGTCCGGAAGGGAGCCGCAACTTGTCGCCGCACATGTCCGAACACACCGTCACCATCAGCGAGTTGCCCGCCCGCATCGGGGAGGAAGTCCGTCTCCGCGGCTGGGTCCGGCGCCTCCGCTCCAGCGGCAAGATCTCGTTTCTCGTGCTGCGCGACGGCACGGACGAGGTCCAGTGCGTCTTCGTCCGCAACGAGGTTCCGCCCGAGATATGGGAACCGCTGACCGCGGTGGGGCACGAGGCCTGCGTCGCCGTAACGGGCGTCGTGCGCGCCGATGCCCGCGCCCCCTCCGGCGTGGAACTCACCGGGTCCGGCTTCGAGGTGCTGGGCCCGTCGACGGACTTCCCGATCCAGCCCAAGGAGCACGGCGTCGACTTTCTCCTGGAGAACCGCCACCTCTGGCTCCGGAGCGCGCGGCAGATCGCGATCATGCGCATCCGGGACGAAGTCATCCGCGCGATCCACGACTTTCTCCATCACGAGGGCTTCGTTCACGTCGACACCCCCATCCTCACCGGCGCCATCGGCGAGTCGGCGGGCACCCTGTTCGAGACGGAGTACTTCGATCTCGGCACCGCGTACCTCGCGCAGACGGGCCAGCTCTACGTGGAGGCCGCGGCCGCGGCGCTCGGCAAGGTGTACTGCTTCGGCCCCACCTTCCGGGCCGAGAAATCGAAGACGCGCCGGCACCTGACCGAGTTCTGGATGGTGGAACCCGAGGCCGCCTGGATCGACTCCGACGGGAACATGGCGCTCCAGGAGCGCTTCATCTGCTGGATCGTGAAGCGCGTCCTCTACAACCAGCGCGACCAGCTCGAGGCGCTGGGCCGCGACATCTCCAAACTTGAGGCCATCCAGCCGCCGTTCGACCGGATGAGCTACACCGACGCCGTCGCCTTCCTGCAGTCGAAGGGCAGCGACATCGAATGGGGTTCGGATCTCGGCGCGACGGCAGAGACGCTGCTCGTCGAGGGCCGGGACAAGCCGCTCTTCGTGTTCGACTATCCGAAGGGGGTCAAGGCCTTCTACATGAAGGAGAACCCGGAGGATCCCCGCACGGTGAAGTGCAACGACATGCTCGCGCCGGAGGGATACGGCGAGGTGATCGGCGGCAGCCAGCGGGAGGACGACCACGACAAGCTTCTCGCGCGCATTCGCGAGGAAGGGCTCCCGGAGGCGTCCTACGACTGGTATCTGGATCTCCGGAAATACGGGACCTTCACACACAGCGGGTTCGGGCTCGGGATCGAGCGCACGGTGACGTGGATGTGCGGGATCGACCACCTGCGCGAGACGATCGCGTTCCCCCGGATGATGACCCGCATTACGCCGTGATCTCGCTAGGCAGGGCCGGCATCCGGCCCCGGAAGGAGGATGTATGACTCGGAAACAGCTTCTCATGACGGCGCTGGGTCTCGGACCGGCTCTGGCGCTCGGCGGCGCCCTGGCATGCGCGGAGGCGCCCGCCGCGCAGGAACACAACCAGATGGCCGAGATGATGCACTCCGTCGAGTACCTGGGCGGACGGCCCAACTCGCCCTTCTCCGAGGCCGTCCGGGTGGGGAACGTACTCTACCTCGCCGGCAAGCTCGGCACCGTGCCCGGCGAGGGGCTCGTGGAGGGCGGAATCATCCCCGAGACGCAGCAGACGATGCGAAACATCGCGGACGCGCTCGAGCGCTACGGCTCGTCGCTGGACGAGGTCGTGAAGTGCACCGTCTTCCTGGCCGACATCGCGGACTTCGGAGACATGAGCCGCACGTACATGGAGTTCTTCCCCAACGACCGGCCCGCGCGCAGCGCGCTGGCGGTGGGCGGCCTCGTGCTGAACGCGCGCGTGGAGATCGAGTGCATCGCGACCATCGGCCTCCCCGGCGGCGGCGACGGGGACGGCGGCTCATAGGCGCCCGGCGCACCGCCCCGTGATCCGGCGTACTGCCCCGTGATCCGGCTCACCTGGCTCGGCTTCGTCGTCGGCGCGGTTGTGTTCGCGGCGCTCGGGATGTGGATGAACACGCAGATCAGCTCGCCGATGTTCTCCAACCCCGGCCCCGTCGGCATCCTCGCCCTCATCGGCGGCACGACGTCAGCTCTCGTGAGCCCCCTCCTCCTCCGCTGCCTCGAGGCCCGCCGCCGTCGCCGCCGGGGGGACCGCGACCCGGAACGCTAGCCGGAGACGTTCCCGCGGGAACGTCCTATCCGATCTCTCCGGGCTCGGCGAGGCGCCGCAGCGTGCCGACGTCGAGGCGGTGTCCGCCGGGATATGTGTGGGAGGTGAAGGCGATGCCAGCCGCGCCCAGCCGCGCTTCATGAGCTTCGATGGCGGCCCGGTCGAAGTATTCGTCCTCATCGCCCACGACGAGATGGAGGTCGGCGGCGGAGAGCGTGGCGCCGTGCTCGCTCAGGTCGAGGTCGGGCGGGACGGTGGAGCCCCACAGGATGGCGCGGTCGATGCGGGCGCGGCCGAACGCGAGCCAGCGGCACAGCGTGTGAACCCCCTGCGAGAACCCGAGTCCGACGATCCTCGGGGGCGCCGAGCCGCCTGACGTCTGCCGCGACTCCTCGGCGAGGATGTGCGCGTGGAGCCGGTCGAGGTAGCCGACGTAGTCCTCGATGTCCGTGAGACGGTCTTCGCTCGTCATCCAAGAGGCGCCCACCTTCCTCGAATCGTGGTCGATGTAGTGACGGTGCAGGCCCTCGGGGGCGACGATGCACCGCGCGCCCTCGTGAATCGGCTGGAAAGGGCGCAGGAAGCGGTGGGCGAGCTGGTGGTACCCGTGCAGGGCGAACCAGATTTCGGTCACCGGCCGCTCGTGCGGCTCGAGCACGGCGAAGCGCACCCGCCGTTCGATCGTGATGTGCCTCGGTTCAACCGACACCGCGCCTCCCGGCCCGCCGACCCTGGTGTCGTGACCAGGTCGCGGGCTGCCAGGGTTCGAAGGGTGATAGATTGCCGCATGGCTTCCGAGTTCGTCTACACGCGGCGCGTGGAGTTCGCGGATACGGACACCGCGAACCTCATCCACTTCACGGCGCTCCTGAAGTTCATGGAGGAGGCCGAGCACGCCCTCTACCGGTCGTTCGACCTCGTCGGCTTCCGCTGGGGCGAGGATTCCGTGTTCGGGATGCCGCGCGTCTCCGTCTCGTGCGATTACCTGGGCGCCGTCCGCTACGGCGACGAGGTCGACGTGAGACTTCGCGTGCGCGAGGTGCGCCGCAAGGCGATCCGCTACGCCGCCGAGTTCACCGTCGACCGCTCCGCGGGGAGGGAAGTCGTGGCCCGCAGCGACTGGACCGTCGTCTGCGCCCGCCGCGAGCACGGCAGCCGCGACTGGCGGGGCATCGAGATCCCTCCCCCGCTCAAGGCCCGGCTGGAGGTGATGCTGACTTCCAGCCGCTAACGGCGGCCTTCGTCGCGAAACGCGAGAATCTCCGAGATCGAGAGCGTGCCGTATCGGTCGCGCAACGCCCTCAGCCTTCCAACCGCCGCGTCCACCTACTGCCGCCGCAAATCCGCGGCGGCGTCGAGTACCGTGACGACGTGGCGGCCCGTGGCGTCGGCGAGGTCGGCGACCTGGTGGCGGCAGCTTGTGCCGTTGGCGACGAGCCATTCGTCGTCGGCGAGGGCGCGGACGGTGGGGAGGAGTTCCAGTTCGGCGACGCGGCGGGAGATCTCCGCGTGTTCCGCCTCGTAGCCGAACGAGCCGGCCATGCCGCAGCAGCCGGCGGGGATGGGTTCGACCTCCAGGTCGGGGATCGCGCGGAGGACGTCCAGCGTGGGGCCATCCGCGCCGAAGGCCTTCTCGTGGCAGTGGCCGTGGACGCGGACGCGCCGGATGGGAAGCGGAGCGAGGTCGAGCCGGTCGAGCGCCGCCGCTTCGACGAGCCATTCGGTCAGCAGCCGGGCCCGGTCCGCGACCGCCGCGGCGTCGGGCCCGGAGTCCAGCGCGGGCAGTTCGTCGCGCAGCGTGAGGAGGCACGACGGTTCGAGTCCCACCACGGGTATCCCGCGCGCCACGAAGCCGCTCAGCGCCCGGACGGTGCGGTCGAGTTCGACCCGCGCCTCCTCGACCAGGCCGGCGTTGAGGAAGGTGCGCCCGCAGCAGAGCGGTCGCCCCGCCGTGACGGCCTCCTCCACCTGGTAGCCTGCCCGCGACAGCACCCGAACGGCGGCGCGGGCGTTCTCCGGCTCGAAGTAGCGCGTGAACGTGTCGACGAAGAGCGCGATCCGCGACCCGCCATTCTCCCGAGGGGAGACCCGGCCGCGCAGGGAAAACGGCCGGGAGGGCATGGAAAACGGCCGCGACGACCAGCGGGGAAGAGGCCGGTCGGCCGCCAAACCCGCCATGCGCTCTCCGAGCCTGGCGAGCGCGGGGACCCGGTTCCGCAGGTTCACGAGCGGGGCGAGGCGCGAAACGAGCGGCGCGTAGCGGGGCAGATAGGCGAGCGCCCGGTCCCGCGGCGAGAGCGGTTGCTCGGCGTGCAGGCGGTGCAGGAACTCCACCTTCATGCGCGCCATGTCGACCCCCGTCGGACACTCGCGGCGGCAGCCCTTGCAGCCCAGGCAGAGGTCCATCGCCTCGTACAGTTCCGGCGATGTCCACGGGTCTTCCCCCAACTGGCCCGACAGCGCCAGGCGCAGGGCGTTGGCGCGCCCCCGCGTGGAATGCCGTTCGTCGCTCGTGGCGCGGAAGGACGGGCACATCACGCCGGGACTCCGCTTCAGGCAGGTGCCGTTGTTGTTGCACATGTCGACGGCCGGCGAGAACCCTCCCCACGCCCCCCAGTCGAGCGCCGTCGGCAGTCTTCGGGTCTCCAGCCCATATCGGGCCCGCAGCAGCGAGGGCTCGTTCATGCGGGGCGGGTCGACGATCTTCCCGGGGTTCAGGCGGTCCTCCGGGTCGAAGCGGCGCTTGATCTCTCCGAAGGCCGAGACGAGGCGCGCGCCCAGCATCGGCTCGAGGAACTCCGACCGGATCCAGCCGTCCCCGTGCTCGCCGGAATGGGATCCGCCCAGCTCGCCCGCGAGCGAGAAGGCGTCCACCGCGATCGCGCGCAATCGCTCCACATCGTCCCCGTCGCGCAGATCCAGCGCCGGCCGCACGTGGAGACAGCCCACCGACGCGTGCGCGTACCACACAGCGTGGGTGGCGTGGCGGTCGATGATCTCCGTGAGCCGGCGATACCACTCCGGCAGCCGTTCGAGCGGGACCGCGCAGTCCTCGATGAAGGCGAGCGGTTTGCGGGCGGCGGGCTGGGACATGGAAATGCTCAACCCCGCCTTGCGCATCGCCCAGATGCGGGCCTGGAAGGCGGGGGATTCCGCGCGGGTGACGCCCACGGCGATCCCGCCCAGCACGGACTCGAGCGCCGAGAGGGAGGCCGAGACCCGCTCCGGATCGTCGCCGGCGAACTCGACGACGAGGATATCGCGCGGCGGACCGCTCCCGTCCTCCCCGAGCTGACGGAGCACCCGCTCGAAACTCGGCATCTGCGCGGCCAGCCCGAGCACGGTCGCGTCGAACAGCTCCACCGCCGTCGGTTCGAGCGCGACGATCGCCGGCACCGCGGCCAGCGCCTCGCCGGTACCGTCGAAGCGGCACACGCCGAGCGCGCGCACGGCGGGAATGGGCTGAAGGTCGAGTTCGAGCGCGGTGAAGAGCGCCAGCGTCCCCTCCGAACCCACGAGCAGGTCCGACAGCCCCGCGCCCTCCCGCCCCAGACGGTGCAGCGCATAGCCGGCCACGTGCCGGGGGACGTCCGGCACCCGCCGCGCCAGTTCGTCGGCCTCGCGCCGGTAGAGAGCCCGCATGTCGGCCCTGAGGCCGCCCCCGGGCGCCCCGGGCGCCCCTCCCGGCGGGGCGTCGCGGCGGAATTCGGCCCGCCGGCCGTCCGCCAGCACCGCCTCGATGCCCCGGACGTGCTCGACCATGTGGCCGTAGCGCACCGAGCGCGACCCCGCGCTGTTGTTCCCCGCCATGCCCCCGAGCGTGGCGCGGCTCGCCGTGGCCACGTCGATGGGAAAGAAGAGCCCGTGCGGCCGCAGGAACGCGTTCAGCCGGTCCAGCACGACCCCCGGCTCGACCACGACGCGCCGGGCCGCCGGCTCGAAGTCGAGCACCTCGTCCAGCCCCCGGCTCGTGTCGAGGATCACGCCCCGCCCGATCGACTGCCCGCTCTGCGACGTCCCCGCCCCGCGCACGATGACCGAAGTCCCGTGGTCCCCCGCGAGTTCCACCGCCCGCCGCACGTCGGCGGCGGATTCCGGGAACACGACCCCCAGCGGCTCCACCTGGTAGATCGACGCGTCCGTGCTGTACAGCCCGCGCGTGAAGCGGTCGAACCGGACCTCTCCCCGGAGCCCCGCCCGAAGTCGAGCTTCGAGCCGGGCCTCGCGTCGAGCGTCGGGTCCGGGCCGGGGCCGTTGCGAACCGGCGCGGTCGTGAGAGATTGGGCGGGTCACGAGCCAAGTTGTATCGGCGGAAGCCCCGACCTGACAAGAGCGAGCCACCCTTGACCTACCGCAGCGGCAGACACTTCCTCCAGCTTCCGGGCCCGACCCCCGTGCCCGAGCGCGTCTTCCGGGCCATGAACCGCTCCGTCATCGACCACCGCGGACCCGAGTTCGGGGAGATGGTGCTCGGACTGTTCGACGGGTTGAAATGGGTGTTCGGAGACCCCGCACACGTCTTCATCTTTCCCTCCTCCGCCAGCGGCTGCTGGGAGACCGCCCTCGTGAACGCGCTCTCCCCCGGCGACCGGGTCCTCCTCTGGAACAACGGCTTCTTCGCTTCGAAGTGGGGAGACTTCGCCCACGACCTCGGGTTCGACGTCGAGGTCCTGGCCGGAGACTGGCGGCGACCGGCGGACCCCGCCCGCATCGCCGCGCGTCTGGCGGAGGATGTGGAGGACGGAGAGCGAGCCATCCAGGCCGTGCTCATCGTCCACAACGAGACCTCCACGGGTGTCACGAGCGACATTGCCGCCGTGCGGAGGGCGCTCGACGAAGCCGGCCATCCCGCCCTCCTCATGGTCGACGCCGTCTCCTCCCTCGCCGCCACGCCATTCCGGCAGGCCGAGTGGGGCGTGGACGTCACCGTCTGCGGCTCCCAGAAGGGCTTGATGCTCCCGCCGGGCCTCGGGTTCTGCGCCGTGAGCGAGAAGGCGCTCGCCCGCCACCGCGCCGGCCCCGGGACGCCGCGCGCCTACTTCGACTGGACGGCGATGTTGAGCGACAACGAGGGCGGCTACTTTCCCTACACCCCGCCCACGACGCTCTTCTACGGACTCGAGGCGTCGCTCGCGATGCTGCGGGAAGAAGGGGCCGACGCCACCTTCGCCCGCCACGCCCGCCACGCGGAGGCCACGCGCCGGGCCGTCGCCGCCTGGGGTCTGCGCAACTACTGTCAGGATCCGACGGCGGTGTCGAGCGCCGGGACGACCGTGATGGTGGGAGACGGCGAGGACGCCGATGCGTTCCGTCTCGCCGTGCTCGAACGCTTCGACATGTCGCTGGGGACGGGTCTCGGGCCCCTCAGGGGGAAGGTGTTCCGGATCGGGCACCTCGGGGACCTCAACGAACTCACGCTGATGGGAGCGCTGGCCGGGGTGGAGATGGGACTGAAGCTGAGCGGAATCGCGCACGAACCCGGCGGCCTGGCGGCCGCCGCCGACTTCCTGGCCCGGGCATGAAGCGGCCCGCGGGACGGACTCCGCTGCTCGCCGTCGCGTCGGTCGCCGCGGCGCTCACCGGCTTCGGGTGCGGAGGAGAGGGCGGGGAAGCGGGGGTCGTCGAACTCTCCCTGGGCCACGTCGGCTCCCCCGGCTCGCTCTACGACGTGACGGCCAGCGAGTTCGCGCGCCGCGTGAACGAACGGCTCGCCGGCCGGGCCGAACTCCACGTCTACGGCGCGAGCCAGCTCGGCGGCGACGACGCGATGCTGCAGCGGCTGCGGCTCGGCACGCTCGACATGTCCATCCCCTCCACGATCATGTCTTCGATGGTCGACGCGTTCGGGCTGTTCGAGATGCCGTACCTCGTCCAAGACCGCGAGCACATGAAGCGGATCGAGGAGGCCGTGGTGTGGCCCGACCTCGCCCCCCGCGCGGAGGAGGCCGGTTACCGGGTCCTCGCGGTGTGGGAGAACGGATTCCGTCACATCACCAACTCCCGCCGGCCCATCCACGGGCCGGAGGACCTGGACGGGATCAAGCTGCGGACGCCGCGCGGCGTGTGGCGTGTGAAGCTCTTCCAGGCGCTGGGCGCGAACCCGACGCCGATGCCGTTCTCGGAGGTCTTCGTCGCGCTCCAGACGGGGGTGATGGACGGACAGGAGAACCCGCTCACTCAGGTGACGAGTTCCAAGCTACACGAGGTGCAGGACTACCTCTCCCTCACGGGACACGTGTACAGCCCCGCCTTCGTCACGACGGGCGCCGGGCGCTGGGAGCGTCACCCGGAGGACGTGCGCGCCGAGGTGGAGGCGATCGCGCGGGAGATGCAGGCGTTCGTGTACGAGACGGCCGCGCGCATGGACGAGGAGTTGCTCGCCGAGCTCGAGGCCACGGAGATGGAGATCAACACGGCGGATCCGGCGCGCTTCGAGTCCGCCAGCGAGCCCGTGTACGACGAGTTCGCGGCGACGGTCGAAGGCGGACAGTCCCTCATCGATCGGGCGCGGGCCGCGGCCGCTCCGGAGGCTGGGTCGGCGGAGGCGGGCTCATAACCGGCCCGACCGCCGGGTCGCCGTTCGCATGCTGAGGACGGGCGTCCGACGCTTCCTCGAGGGGGCGGTGCTCGTCCTGCTCGCGGCGCTGGCGATCGTCGTCGTCGTGGGCGTCGGGTTCCGGAAGGCGGGGGCGGCGCTCGTGTGGTACGACGAGGTCGCGTCGATCCTCCTCGCGTGGCTCACCTACTACGGGGCCGCGCTCGCCGCGCTGCGCCGGGCGCACATCGGCGTGCCCACGCTGGCCCAGCGCCTGACGGGGCGCGCGCGGGTCGCCGTCGTGCTCGCGGCCGAGGGCGCCATCATCGCCTTCTTCGCCGCGGTCGCGTGGGCGGGCTGGCAGGTCGTCCGCGTGCTCGAGGGGACGACGCTCGTGAGCCTGCCCTCCGTCCCCGCGGCGCTGGCGCAGTCCGTGATCCCGATCGGGGCCGTCCTCTTCATCGTCGCGCAACTTCTGGGGCTGAGGGACGCCCTTTCCCCGGAGGAGGAGCCGTGACGCTCCTCGTTCTCTTCCTCGGTCTGCTCCTTCTCATCGCCGTCGGCGTCCCCATCGCGGTCGCGCTCGGCATCGTTGCGCTCGTCGCCATGCTCGCCTCAGGCGGCGTCGCCATGCTCCCCAACGCCGGCCTCGTGCTGTTCGACGGGGCGACCTCGTTCCCGCTCATCGCGATCCCGCTCTTCATCCTCGCCGGCGCGATCATGAACGCGACCGGGATCTCGCGCCGGCTCATCGCCTTCGCCTCCGCGATCGTCGGGTTCATCCGCGGCGGCCTCGCGATGGTCGGCATCTCCGCCTCGCTCTTCTTCGCGGAGATCTCGGGCTCCGCCGTGGCCGATGTCGCCGCGCTCGGCTCCATCCTCATCCCCGCCATGAAGAAACGCGGCTACCGGACGCCCTTCGCCGCGGCCGTGACGTCCTCGTCGGCCACGCTCGCCGTCATCATCCCCCCGTCCATCCCCATGATCCTGTACGGCGTCATGGCCGAGGCGTCGGTCGTCGAGCTGTTCGTCGCCGGCATCGTGCCCGGGGTGCTCGGCGGCCTGCTTCTGATGTTCGTGGCCTGGCTCTACGCCCGCCGCCACGACTTCCCAGTGGAGGGACGGTTCGAGCTCCGCCGCGTGTGGACGACCGCGCGCGAGGCGGGCTGGGCGCTCCTCCTGCCCGCGATCATCCTCGGCGGGATCTTCAGCGGCTGGGTGACGGCGACCGAGGGGGCGGGGCTCGCCGTCGTCGCATCGCTCGTCGTGGGCGGGCTCATCTACCGCGAACTCGACCTCGCCCACCTGCGCGAGGCGATGCTCGAGGGCGGCGTGCAGACCGCCGTCGTCATGCTCCTCGTCGCGACCTCCGCCCTGCTCGGCGACTACCTCACGGAACAGCGGCTCCCGCAGCAGGTCGCGGCCGGGATCATGGGGCTCACGGAGAACAAGTGGCTCATCCTCGCGCTGCTCAACGTCTTCTTCCTCGTCATCGGCCTCTTCCTGCACTCGGCAGCGGCGATCATCCTCGTCGTCCCCATCGTGATGCCGCTCGTGCGCGCGGCGGGCATCGACCCGGTCCACTTCGGCCTCATCGTCACCCTCAACCTGGGCATCGGCCAGCAGACGCCGCCGGTGGCGAGCGTGCTCGTGACCGCCTGCTCCGTCGCCAAGGCGGACATCTGGGAGGTGAGCAAGGTCAACGTCCGCTTCGTCGCCGTCCTCGTCGCCGTCCTCCTCCTCGTGACGTACGTCCCCGCGATCCCCCTCGCCCTCGTGAACGTCTTCTACCACTGATGTGACGTTTTGCGCGCTGGCGCCATCAACAAGGATGGAGGCATCCGCTTCGGTCGGTGTAACGCGGGACAGAGAGAGGAAGACCATGCCGCCGACGACCCGTCGCTCGCTCCTGATCGCTACCTCGATAGCGGTATTCCTGGCCTTCGGTGCCGATCCAGTCGCTGCATTTCAGGCCGCGCCATCGCAGGGCGGAGAATGCGGCGGGCGGGCCTCACTGGCGATTACCGTGACCGACGATTCGGGGCTGATTGCGATTCCCGGCGCCACGGTCGTCCTGCGCTGGACGGACGCGGTCCGCCAGCCCGTGCGCGAGGAGGCGGATGGCGAGGGGCGGCTCATCCTCTGTGTACCCACGGACGCGGGACAAGCTACGCTGTGGGCGGAGTTCGGCGACGCTTCCAGCGAGGAGACCGTGGTTGCCCTCGAACCGGGGGCGGCACATGAGGTCCAACTCGGACTCCTGTTCGGAGAGACGACGACGGGCCGCGTGGTCGGCCAGGTGCGCGATGCCCGGACCCACCGGCCCGTGGTTGCGGCCGAGATTTCGGTCGGGAGCCGCGCGGCCGTCGTGCAGAGCAACCGGACGGGCCGGTTCGTGCTCAGCGGGCTGCCCGTCGGCGAGCACGAACTCTCGTTCCGGCACATCGGATTCTCGCCGCTGACGCACTCGGTGACCGTGACCCGCGGCCACACGACCGAGGTCGACGCGCGTCTGTCGCCGGACCCGGTGGAACTCGAGCCGCTCGTGGCCACGGCGACGAGGCCGCGACGCCTGGAGATCAAGGGGTTCTACGAACGCAAGTACTGGGGAGAGCAGGTCGCCGGCGGCACCTTCTTCACGGCCGAAGACATCGAGCGCCGAAACCCCGTGCGAATCACGCACATGATCGCGGATGCACCCGGGGTCCGACTCGCGAACTGCACGCTCCGCGGGTACGGCTGCAAGCTGTACAGCTCCAGGGGGTCGACGGGGTTCGCGTCCGGCGGGTGTCTCATGAACGTGTATCTGGACGGCAACCTCGTGATTCGTGAGAGCGAGGCACGCTGGGTTCGCCCGCCCGAATCGATCAACGATTTCGTCCTGCCCATCGAGATCGCCGGCATCGAGATCTACCGGGGCGCGGCGTCGCTCCCGGCGGAGTTCTCCGGCTCCGACGCCCGCTGCGGCGCCGTCGTGATCTGGACGAAGTAGCGGGCGAAGTAGCGCGTGAACTTTCGTGCGCTCCGCGCATATGACAGGTTGAGAACGTAGCTCCATCCGCGCGCCCCGCCGGGGGAGGGAGAAGGCCCATGCACGACCTGCGAGGACGGTCTCGGACTCCCCGCTCCTGCGCCGCTCCGTTGCCCTCCTTCGCGCTTCACCGGGCGGCTCTCATCCTCTCTCTTCTCCTCGCCACTCTCTTCGCCACGAGCGACGACGCCGCCGCATGGCAGGTTCCGCAGGCGCAGGCGCTGCCGGAAGCCACCGGCTGCGGCGGGCGGGCCTCGCTTGCCGTCGCGGTGACCGACGAGTCGGGGCTGATTGCGATTCCCGGCGCCACGGTCGTGCTGCGCTGGACGGATGCGGTCCGCCGACCCGTGCGCGAGGAGGCGGATGCGGAGGGGCGGCTCTTCCTCTGCGTGCCCCGGGACGCGGGACAGGCCACGTTGTGGGCGGAGTTCGGCGACGCTTCCAGCGAGGAGGCGACCGTCGCTCTCGAAGCGGGCGCGGCGCACGAATTGGAACTCGGGCTCCTGTTCGGAGAGACGCGGACGGGACGCATCATCGGCGAAATAAGCGACGCCCGGACTGACCAGCCTGTCGTGGCGGCCGCCGTCTCAGTCGCGGGGCGGGCGCAGGAAGTCCAGACCAACCGAAGGGGCCGGTTCATCTTCAGCGGGCTGCCCATCGGCGAATACGAACTGTCGGTGCGTCACATCGGATACGCCCCCCTGGCGCACCCAGTGACCGTGACCCTGGGCCACACGACCCAGGTCGAGGTGAGCCTCCCGCCGGACCCCGTCGAGCTTGAACCCATCGTCGCCACGGCCACGAGACCCAGGCGCCTGGAGATCAAGGGGTTCTATGAACGCAGGTA
Organism: Candidatus Palauibacter soopunensis; assembly: GCF_947581735.1. Taxonomy (NCBI): domain Bacteria; kingdom Pseudomonadati; phylum Gemmatimonadota; class Gemmatimonadia; order Candidatus Palauibacterales; family Candidatus Palauibacteraceae; genus Candidatus Palauibacter; species Candidatus Palauibacter soopunensis. The sequence continues at coordinate 14,155 of NZ_CANPVT010000024.1, read as the reverse complement.
TTGGGGCGAGTTGCTGGGAGGCGGCGAGTTCTTCACGGCCGAGGACATCGAGCGCCGCAACCCTTCCCGTATCACGCACATGATCGCGGACGCTCCCGGCGTGCGGCTCGCGAACTGCGACGTGTGGGGGCACGGCTGTAAGCTCTACAGCACGACGCACTCACGAGGGTTCTCGGACCAGGGCTGCAAGCTGAACATCTACCTCGACGGCATCCTCGCGATCCGCGGGAGCAGTGAGCGCTGGAGCCTCACAGCGGGGGGACCTTTCGGCCAAACGCAGCCCCGGGAATCCATCAACGACCTCGTCCTCCCGACGGAGATCGCCGGGATCGAAGTGTACACGGGCGCCGCGTCGCTCCCCGCCGAGTTCGGCGGGCCCGACTCCCGCTGCGGCGCCGTCATGATCTGGACGAAGTAGGCTCGACTCCGCGACCGACGCCTCGCGCGCAGGCCGGCAGCCGCGGCGTCCGAGACGCCGCTATCGGCGGCGCGTTTTCTCCGGCGGCTCCCGACGCGATGTAAGATTTTTCGGACCCGAGGCGTCTACATCATCGGGAGCGCCGTTTTCCGGCGCGTTTTCCCGGCAACGAACGACACACCCCAAAGGAGAAGAGATGCGACCCAACCACGGCCGCGGCGTCATCCGGCTCGACTAGACGCGCGCACGTTGGCTCCGTGAGGAGCCACGCGAAGCATACGGCCGGCCTGCTCCAGTAGCCTGGGGCAGGCCAGCCGTTGTTAATCTCCTCCCACACCCTGCTGGCGATCCGGCACTCGGCGGCCAGCGGCCTCGGACTCTGCCATCCTGCACGGAACATCTCCTAGTCTGTTGCCATAACGCATGTTACGGGACGACCTCGAACCGCCCCCCGGCGCGCTGATCAAGGCTGTTCGAACGGCGCATGTAAGGTTTCGCCGTTTCGTGGCATCTAAGATGGTAGGGCCGGTGAAGTGTCCGGACGCGAGGAGCGCCGGTGCGCGTCGAAGTTCCCCGCAGGAGTCGTCCGATGCCGTGGAGGTCGAGCTGGGCTCAGCAAGACTGTTGATCGAGTGATTGAGGCAAGTCAGGAAGCGCGACTCGCCCGTCGGGCTGCCACCGGAGACCGCGAGGCTCTTCAGGCGTTGTATGAAGAGCACTCGGATACGGTGTTCGCCGTCGCGTACCGCCTTACCGACTCGTCGCCCGACGCAAAGGACGTGTTGCAGGAAGTCTTCGCCAAACTGCCCACCGCCCTCAAGCGCTTTGATCGAAGAAGTTCGCTCGGAACGTGGCTGCGCATCGTCGCGGCTCGAACGGCCCTGAAGTTGGTCCGGGCGCGCCAGCGGCGTCGCGAGGTTCCCATCGACCCTGAGCTGACGAGCAGTCCGCCCCTTGTTCTGGACATCATCGCGCTCGAGCGGGCCCTGGCCACACAGCCGCAAGGGCGAGTTCCTGACTTCCGTGCCGGGCGGTAACGCGCATGACGTGGCTCGCATGCAGACGGCTGAGCGCGCATATAGCATCACGCGTTCGCAGTTGAACAGGATCATTGATGAGGGTATCAGAAATCGCTGGGCACCGCTTCGGTGAAGCAATAGGATTGATAAGGAGCACGTAGATTGGTATTTCAAACATCTATTTGGCAAGATGTGGAGCAAAGTGACCGGCGAATCGAGTCGAAGGAAACGACGTTTGAATTCGTTCAACGGCATCCCGAGATGAACGATGTGCGTAACTTCGTTGATGTGACTCTTCACCAACTTCCGACTGAAGCAAGGAGATTGGACGCCGTACAACGCATGAAGTCACGTAGACATCACCAGTTTGTTGATGTTCTTTTTGAGTTATTTATTTTCTCTCACGTCATTGATTGCGGATTTGCCGTTGCCGATCATGATGGACCCGATGTCTATGTTCCCGGTGAGTTTGCTGTTGAGGCTACGGTTTGTCACAGCCCTAAGTACGGGGATTATCACGAATACTTGATGATGGGACGAGTGGTCTTATCGGGAGGGAAGTTGCCATGAATAACTGTCGAAATGTAGGAACAGTAGGACACGCTGTGTTTTGTATTACATGTGATTGGCTTGCTTTTGTTCGTGGCGTAATGTACGTGGTACGTCAGAGTATGGTGTCGATATCTTGAATCTTTGCGCGAAGCATGTCCTTGGCGTCCAGCTTTGTATCGGTCATCCCAAAACCGCGACGGATAGCGAGTAAGAGTTCACCTGTTTTGAGAATGGCTTGTTTCTTCTCTTCGTCGGTAGAAGTAGCTTCGTTCAAAGAGAATAACGTAGTCATCAGGTCATTGTAGCTTTCTACTAGCTCGTCAGGTGCTGTGGTATTGAATGCAAATAGTGTTTCTAGGTACTCGGATGATTGCATCAGCTTTAGGGCTTTATTCAGGTCTTGTTGACCGGTCTTGATTCCAGCCCATAAGAGCGCCCACGGCTTGAGTAAATCTCGATAAAGCGGTGCACGGATGGCAGCAAGACGCTGTTCAGCTTCAAGCGTCTTATCGTGAAGAGCTTGTGCTTCGTCGCGTTCCTGTTGGGATTTTGTTGTTCGTTTGTTCAGGATAAGAGTAACGAACCCGGCGAGTAGTCCGGCAGTTACGGGACCAGAAATAGAGATAAGGATAAGTGCGCCAAGATTCAGAGTTTCTTGTTGCATTTGAATGATCCCTTGGTTTCGGTTGGTCTGTCAACATATTGATTTTCGTTAGTTATCCGTTAGTTTGAATGTGTGGACGGGAACAGTTCCCAACACAACAAACGAACGGGAGACAGAACGAAGGTACGATGGCGACGGGAAGAAAGTCAAGCGGGATGGGAAGTGTTGGACGGTCGCATCGTAAGGGTATTAGCCTGATAGAGTTGGCTGAGCGGTTTCCCGACGAAGCGGCTGCCGAGAAGTGGTTCGAGAGTCTTTACTGGCCCGATGGCGAGATGTGCTGCCTTCGGTGCGGTTCAGTGAACGCATACAGAGTGAAGTCCGGCAAACCGATGCCGTATCGCTGTCGCGATTGCAAGCGATATTTCTCGCTCAAGACGGGCAGCGCTATGGAAGCCAGTAACTTGCCGCTCAGGAAGTGGGCATGGGCGATCTATTTGAGCGCGACCAGTCTGAAGGGCGTGAGCGCGATGAAGCTGCATCGTGATCTCAAGATCAGCTATCAGGCGGCGTGGTTCATGTTCCACCGCATTCGCGAGGGGTTGGCTGCGGAAGCTGCGGAGTTGGACCGGTTCGCTGGCGATATCGAAGTAGACGAGGGTTACTTCGGTGGCAGGCGTGAGAACAAGCCGCTGGCGATCCGCCGTACGTTGAGCGGCAGGGGTCCGGTAGACATGGCGAAGGTCGTGGCCGTGAAGGACCGGAAGACGAAGCGGATCAAGGCGGTCGTGGTGGACAGCGTAGACAAGGCGACGGTACACCCGCTGGTCGAGTCGAGCCGCCAGAAGGGCGCGAAGGTCTACACGGACGAAGCGCGGGTGTACGAGGGCTTGGCCGACAGGGAGTCAGTGAAGCATAGCGTTGGTGAGTACGTGGACGGCATGGCACATGTGAACGGCGTTGAGAGCTTCTGGAGCATGATGAAGCGTGGGTATCACGGAACGTTCCACCATGTGAGTTGGAAGCATCTTCAGCGGTACGTCTACGAGTTCGCCGGACGGCACAACATCAGGGACATGGACACCATCGACCAGATGGCGCACATTGCGGCTGGCATGGTAGGCAAGCGGCTCCTGTTCAGGGAGTTGACGTTCAACGAGGAAGCGGAGGCGACGGCATGACGGGTACAGCGTTGACGTGGGAAGTGTTGCGGCGTAGGCTCGCGACAGGGGCCGAGTCGCCGAGTCGCCGAGTCGCCGAGTCGCCGAGTCGCCGAGTCGCCGAGTTCAGTGTCGATGCTAGCCTTTCAGGTGCTTCGTGATGGCTCCGCCGGGCGCACCCGGCGAGCCGAACTGGGAGAACCGGACACTGTTTCACGGGGACAACCTGAAGTTCCTCCGCGCCATGAATAGCAACACGGTTCACCTTATCGCGACCGATCCACCGTTCAACAAAGGCCGCGATTTCCACGCTACGCCCGACAGCCTTGCATCAGGAGGGAGCTTCCAAGATCGATGGAGTTGGGAACGGGACGTTCATCAGGAGTGGGTGGACCAGATCAGCGACGACAACCCGCCGTTGATGGAGGCCATTGAATCGGCTCGTCATGCCCACTCGGATGGCATGGGCGCGTTCATGTGCTTTATGAGCGTCCGATTGATGGAGATGCACCGCATACTGCGGAGCGATGGCAGCATATACTTACACTGCGATTACACAGCAAGCCATTACTTGAAAGCCTGCATGGATGCGATCTTTGGGTGGAAGAGTTTCCGCAATGAGATTCTGTGGGTATACGGTACAACCGCTCGTGGCGCTAAGGCTATTGCTAAGCAATTTGCTCGCAACAATGACAGCATCTTGTTCTACAGCAAACACGCTAAGACGCGGTGCTGGAACTATCCCGCCCGCACAGTAAAAGTTCCGCTAAAGGAGTCGCCATATCGAGTTGTGGACGGAGAGTGTTTTAAGACGGCACCACGGGGCGATTACACTGACGAAAGCATTGAACGGCTCAGGGCTGAAAACCGTGTTTACGTGACGCGCAACAACAACATACGGATCAAGTATTTTGCCGAGAAGTGGGACGGCGAATATGTGTGGGAAAGTAAGAAATGGGGTAATGTGTGGGACGATATTCCCGATGCCATGCACATGAGTCCAGCCGAGAAAACAGGTGCTGCGACTCAGAAGCCCTTGAAGTTGTACAAGCGAATGATCGAGGCAAGCAGCAACGAGGGCGACATAGTATTGGACCCCTTCGCAGGTTGTGCTACAACGCCAATCGCCGCCGAGCAGATGGATCGGCAGTGGGTGGCGATAGATTTGTGGGACAGGGCACATGAAGTAGTAATCGACCGCCTACGCCGAGAGGCATGGTTAAGTGCGGATGGTGTGGCAGACACGTTGTTCACGGCGGGGGAGGTACACTACGAGACCGAACCACCCGAGCGGACAGACTTCGGTGAGACAGCCGCGCCGAAGTTGCGTACGCGGATGCGTGTGAAGGAGCCAGGGCCGTACATGAGCCGCGCCGCGATGTACGAAGTACTGCTGAGCAAGCGAGGCAAGGTCTGCGAGGGCTGTGACCCGACGTTCGATGATAGGCGCTATCTGGAGTTGGACCATAACACGCCACGAGCGGACGGCGGGTTGAACCATATCAGCAATCGCATTCTGCTGTGCTCGCCGTGCAATCGTCTCAAGAGTCATACCTACACGCTGAGCGGGTTGCGGCGAGAGAACGCAAAGCGCGGGTACATGGCCAAGTCCAACTGACAAGGAGTAACCCGATGAGAGTCTTTCGGCTGGTGTGTGTTATGATGTTTCTTGCGGCGGGGGCAGGTACGGCGCAGGAGTATGAGATATCTCGCGTGTCGCATGATCGGATCAATGATCGTTCGAGATTGCAAAGAGAAAGCATCGCGTTGAACATTACTTCGAGTCCGATAAGGGTTGAAGCGGCGGAGTTGAGCATCCGCTTCCGAGACCGTCGTTATCGATATGAAGTGTCAACGGACATTGAAGTCGGAACGTCAGTGCAGGCACTTGAAGTGCGACACGTCTTGTACGATGTGTTTGGGGATCATATGTCAAACCTATCGAACGTGGAAGTTCGAGGTATGCTTCCCGGTCCTCATACACTTGATGGGACATGGAATATGTTGTCGCAAAACGATAGCAACGAGCATCTCATAACAGTAACCTATGTTGCACGGGCGCGGCTGGATGATGGTAGCGTTTGGAACGCTGACATGGCAGCGATTTCCGATGTGTTGGAGTCGCTGGACCTAGATCGTGAGATCGGCGATGAGCCGAGAAATTGAAGCAGACGCGAAGTGACCGAAAAGCGCCGGATGACCACCCGTGAGAAGGCTGCGTGGCGGTATCTGACGAAGGTAGTGTTGTTGTGGTTGTTCGGGTTGGGCGGGGTTGGGTCGGTACTCGGTGCGTTGGTGACAGGCGATGCGGAGATGGTTATGACGCTGCCGATCAGCTTGTTGCTGTTTGTGGTGGTCTGGAAGAGCGGCCCGAAAGCGGCTGACTTTGTGCCGGAAGACGATAAGGTGGAGTAAGGAAGATGAGCAACGAGGCGGAGTTGCAGCGAGAGAGATCGTTTCAGGAGTGGGGCGTGTTAGATCAGCATAGACAACGCGGCGACATGCTCCTGAAAAGTACTGCCGTCCGTTCTTTGCTCATACACGTCATAGGACCATCGCTCTACGATGACTTGGTAGTGTCTGCGTACAAGGAAGCGGCGCTAGCTGCGTCGGAGTTGTTGGTGAAGAAGTGGCGCGATGGCGAAAACGCGGCATCCTTGTATCGACTTCTGCGCGAAGACAGCCATGCTAGGGAACGTGAGTTGCTAGAGGAAGCATCTCAGGCTGTGGAGCGTGTCAAGAAGTGGCGTAATCAGGTTGTGGCGCACAGGGACATGAACCCGGATTCAGTTACGTACGGGGAGATTTCCGACGCTCTGAAGAACATATCCGAAAAAACCGCTATGGTGTTGAACGTAGTGGGAAAGAGCACGGAAGATTCGATACAGGACAATTTTGTGCATAATGCTCTACATCCTATCATAAACGCGGCGCTTCATTGCGCCGACCTGCTGCGTGTGCAGCGGGGCGTGTACGAAGCCACGCGTGATGAGAACGGTGAATGGGACAGGGAAAACACGGAGAAAATGGATGAGTTGCTTTCGCACAATGTCCACCAGTTCCCCTTTGACCGTGAAAGGTCATTAAACGGATCGCGCTGGAGCCCGTTTTATTCTTTAGGACATCAAGGAAGCTGGAGTCTTCCATCTGTTGATGAGTTGAACGAGTGGAGCGATGCGATCTGGGATCGTTCAAGAAGAGACACAGGGCGGGTAGAGGATAACGTTAAAGATGTGTTGCGCATTAGACAAGAAATTGCAGGGTGATACGGATGAGCAAAGAAACAGATAAGAACGAGCGGGTAGACGGCTCGCCGGGTCATATGACGGACGAAGAAATAACGGCATGGCACGAGCGGTGGGACGCGCCGTCGCCTAACCCCGAATTGGGCGGCATTACCCCGCCAGAGTTGGCGCGGCGGTTGCTTCGTACTCGTAAGCCGTTGGAAGATAAGTAGAAGTGCGATGCTTCAAGTATTCGTGATAATCCCCCTAAGTACAAGCCGTCCGGTAGCGAAACGGCGCTTCTTGATGAGTTGAGAGATCGTCTTGATGAAGGTGACCCACTAGGTGTGTGGTTCAGTTTGAGTTCTAAGGGTAACTTAAGGAACAGCGACGGCATTTCGCCAAAGAAAATGGAAAGGGCGGTACGTGAGCAGGCGGCAACGTTTTTGGCTACTGGAGAAAAGCAACAAGGTTATCATCGACCCGATGAAGAGTGGCGAAATCGATGGGGTTACACTGGACCTGTAGCGAGATACCTATGTGAATCTGAGGATTGGGGTCTATGGATCAGTTGGATGACCAAGACGAATAATGCCCACGGTGGTATTGGTTCATGGCCAGCGATATCTTTCGCGGGTTCGCAATGGCAGGATGGATTCCAGCGCAAGCTCAAAGCAAAGGCACATCAAGTAAGCAAGTGGAATCTGGACGTGCCGGTATATTTGGCCGTTGGTTTTGGTGGAGGTTTTTCCCCCGGTGGTGAGTATAATGCGATTCAAGATGTATGGTACGAGCAAGCAAGCAGTCAGTTTTGTGGGTTGTGGATAACGAACTTTGTACTGGGTCCGTGGTTAGACAAGTTCGCTGGTGAGTTGATTCCTTCGATGGATGGCGAAGTTCCAAGAGAATCAGCACTGATGATCCCGCGAGTTGGCGAAGGGATCAAGACACGTATATAAGCCCCCCAAAAAACAACAACGTAGATTTACTGCTGTTCGCACTCGCCCTCCACGCATTCGTCGTAGCACTCGTCAAGCTAGGCGTGCCTCGGCAGGTCTGCCGAGCCTAACGAAGCTTGAGTGTGGAAAGGGACGCGCTCGACATCCCGTACGTCGTGCGCCTACGAAATCATGCACTAGGGAGCGCTATTCGAGATCGTATCTCAGGCTGAGGGTCACCGTGAAGGCGCTCGTGTCGCGCGTTTCCACGGTGTACAGGATGCGGGAGCCGCGGCCTACGGTAGAGTCGTGGCTGCGTAGCTGATCCCACTCGCGAGGTTCGCTCTCGAACGGGCCAAGCGCCTTCGCGTAGCGTATCCGGGTTCCGACTGTGAACCGGTCGGCGACGCGGTAGTCGAGGCCCGCCAGCGCCTGGGCGCCGAACATGGTGTCGTGGAGCACCGCCGTGCCGAGCGTCGTGGTCCCGGCCAGCTTCGCGCGGAGCAGGGGGTCCTCGAAGGTGGCGATCCGCGCCGGATCGTTGTTTCGCTTCCACAGGCTGAGATAGTCGACGGCCATGCGCTGCACGCCCGCGCCGACTCCCACGTACGGCATCAGCCGCGCACCGCCCGGGCCGAGATCGACCGCGAGGTTCGTGAACACGCCGTGTACGCTCACGTCCCCGGCGCCGCCGATCGCCCTCTCCAGTTCCTGGTCGGCCTTCTGGGCGGTCACCACGTCGCCGATCTCCGTCGGCGCGTAGTCGTGATACGGCGCGGCGCGGTACCGGTACTCGGCCTCGACCCGGAATCTGCCGAACCGGTAACCCGCCGAGATTCCCGTCGCGGTCCCCCTCGTGCGGCCGGATTCGTTCGCCCACTCGGTCGGGGGCGGTGGCGTGTCGCACTCCGATCCCGTCTCCACCCCGTCGGGGTTGATGAGCAGGTCGCAACGCGTGCCCCAGTCGTTGTCCGTGCCCACGAGCCGCATGGCCGGAGCGAGCGTGAACCCCAACTCCGACCCGACGTACGGCTGCGCAGTGACCTCGCTGGCCGCCAACGCGAGCGCCAGCGCGAGAACGATTCGTGTCATGCGGGCGGAAGCTCGGGAGCTGCGGCTTCACCGCCGTCCGCAGCCGCCGAGCCCACGGCCCGCTGCAGCACCTCCTGGATGTCGAGGCCCAGCACCGACGCGAGTCCCTCCATGGTCCCGTAGGCGCCTCTCACGCGCTGGTTGAGCGCGTTGGACACACCCTCGCCCTGGCCGCCGTCCATCACGACGACGCGGTCGATGTCCACGCCTTCCACGGCGCCAACGGCGATCTCGAGCAGCTCGGGGAGCTTCTCGGCCATGAACACGGCGAACGCGGCCTCGCCTCCGGTCTGGACCTCGGCATAAAGCCGCTTCAGGACCTCGACCTGGGCCTTCCCGCGCTCCAGGATCGGGGCCGCCTCGGCCTCCGCCCGCGCGAACGCGGCCATCTTGTCGGCCTTGGCGGGCTCGATCACGTCCGCCCGCAGGCGCTGCTCCTCGCGCTCCACGCGCTTCATCTCGAGGATCTTCTCGGCCTCGACCTCGGCCTCCTGCGCCTTCACGCGCGCGATCTTCTCGGCCGTGTCGCCCTCGCGGTGCAGTTCGGCCTTGCGCACCCGCAACTCGTTCTGGGCCTCGGCGATCTTGATCGAGGCCGCGGCCTCCCGCACCTCGGCGCGCCGCCTCGCCTCGGCCTGAGCCTCGCGCGTGTCGGCCTCCGCCTGCGCTTCGGCGATCTCGGCCTGCCGGATCGCCTCGGCCGACTTCTCCCGCCCGATCGCGTCGAGGTAGCCGCGCTCGTCGCTCACGTTCTGGATCTTGAGCACGTCGAGGTGGAAGCCGAGCGACGCCAGGTCCTCACCCGCATCCTCCGCCAGCGCCTTGGCGAAGCCCAGCCGGTCCTCGTTCACGGCTTCGGGCGTGAGCGTGGCGAGCACGCCCCGCAGGTTCCCCGTGAGCGTGTCCTGGGCGAGTTCCCGAACTTCCTCCTCCGTCTTCCCGAGCAGGCGCTCGACCGAGTTGTTGAACACCCACTCGGGCTCCGAGGCGATCTTCACGTTGGCGATCGCCTCCACGCTGAGCGGGATGTTCCCCTTCGAGAAGGCGTTGCTGACGGAGACCTCGATGGGGATGGTCTCGAGGTTCATGTGCTGGACCGTCTCGATGATCGGGATCCGGAGCGTGCGCCCGCCCGAGATGGAGCGGTAGCCGACGGCCTGGCCATCGGTCAGCATGCGGTTCCGGCCCGTGATCACGGCCGCGCGGTTGGGGGGAACGATCACGATCAGGTTCTTGATCGTGATGATCGCCACGAGTACGACGACGAAGAAGACGCCCGCCATCACGACGGGGGCGGCCAGGAGATTCAGAAAGTCTTGCATTTCAACCTCATTCCTCGAGCAGCTTCATGTCTTCGGGATCCACGGGCACGACATCCGCGATGCCGTCCGTCATGCGCACGACGACGACCGACTGTCCGGCGCGCAGCGGCAGGTCGTCCGGGCAGGTCGAGTCCATGCGGGCCCGCACCCTGAAACGGCGCTCGCCGCGCGACACCTTCACCGTACCCGCGCTGTCCGGCGCTATTTCCATCGTGACTTCGCCGGTCAACCCGGCCAGCGAACGCTCACCGAGTGCGGTGCCGGACCCCGAGCGCTTGATGTACCGGAAGGCGGCGCCGATGAACGCCCCGGAGGCCAGTCCCGTGACGCCGGCGATGACGGCCGTGACGGCCGGTGCCGTGAACCAGTGCAGGATGGCCCCGGTCGCGCCGAACCCGAACATGGCGTAGACGATCGTCCGCAGCGAAAGGAGTCTCGCCACGTCGGCCGCGCCCCCCGCGTCCAGATCCGCGTCGACATCCACGTCGATGTCCATGCCGTCCAGGAAGTCGCCGAACACGGATAGCGCGAGGAAGCCGCCGCCTACGAGAAGACTGAAGATGTATACCGTGAACATGGCTTCATGCGCCTCCGTCGGACCATGCCGCGACCGTCTCCCGCACGAAATCCTCGAACACGCGCGGCGCGTGCCCCAGCACGTGGCTCATCGTCGCGAAGTCTTCCTCCGTGGCGATGAGCCCGTCGGACAGGAAGTGCTCCGACATGGCCCGCAGGTCCCGCACGAGCCAGTCCGGCAGGTGTCGGCCCGCGCGCGCCTCCCACGCGTCGAGGTCGTCACCCGCGTACTCGATCTCGCAGTCGAGACGTTCGCTCCACGTGCGGACGACATCGGCGCCAGTCAGGAGTTCGGGCCCGACCACGGGATGCCGGATCCCCTCGTGGCCATCGTCGAGGAGCGCGTTCACGGTGGCGTCGGCGATGTCGCGGACATCGACCCGGTGCAGCCCCACGCCCCCGAGCGGCGCGGGATAGATCCCGGCTTCGAGCGACCGCCGCAGCCACAGGTCGTTCTGGAAATAGTGGTTCGGCTCGATCGTCGCCCACGGCACGCCGGAAGCTTCGAGCGCGGCCAGGATCTCCATCTTGCTCGCGAAGTGGGGGATGTGAGGCGCCGCGTGCGCGCGGTGCGCGGAATGGAAGACGATCCGCTCGACGCCGGCCGCCGCGGCCGCATCGACCGCCGCGATGCCGAGTTGCGCCTCGCGCGGGTGGAGCGCCGTGAGGAGGTGCATGCGCGACACGCCCTCGAGCGCCGGCCCGAGCGTGTCGGGCTGCTCCAGGTCGCCCCGCACGAATTCGACCCCTTCGTCGGACGTCCCGTCCCGGTCCGCCGAGCGCGTCAGGCACCGGACGGATACGCCGCGGGCCACCAGGCCCTCGGCGACCCGACTCCCGACGGTCCCCGTCCCGCCTACGCAGAGCACATCCGCCATCCATGCCTCCTGTCATCCCCGTGGTTCCGGTCCGGCTCCCCGCGGCTCCGATCCGACTCCCGCGATTCCGTGAGGTTCCGACGATACGTGGCGTGCGAAGGGCAGGCGAGTGCCGTCCGGCGCGACCCCGCCGTCGCCAGCCGCGACCTTGCCGCCGTCTGCGGCGAGCGAGTTGATAGCCCGTTGATGGCCGGCCGGACTCTGGAGGGCGAATCTCGGAAGGCACGGGACGGAGGGTCCGTCCCGAGGGGTCGCGACGAGCGCGTCAGGCACGACGGCGGCCGCGACCCGGCCTCCCGACGACCCGGGAATGGGAGGGGACGATGAAGACGACGAAAGCGGGACGCTGGGTACTCCTTGGTTTCAACCTCGTGCTGGCCACGGCCATCCTGGCGCAACCCGGCCGGGCCGCGTCCTCGCGAGGCGGCGACGACTGCGTGACGGAGTGTTATCGAGGATGGTCGGAGTGCGTCCTGGACGGCGAGTGGGGCTGCAACTACGAAGTCAGCGAGTGCGTGCGGGAATGCTACTTCCCCACGTGGGGTCCGCCTTCGGATCCCTATCTCTTCTGACGGCGACCACTCTCTTCTGACGGTGACCACATGAGGCTCGAGACGACGAGGGCCGGCGCGCGGCCCCGGTACTGGACGACATGTGCGGCCGCGATGCTGGCTGCCGCATGTCTGGACGGCGAAAACCGGACCGACACGGTCGACTCGGCGGAGCCGAGGACGGACTTCGGAGCGGACCCCGCGCACCTTCGCGCGGGGCCGCCCCGCGTGCGGCTCGGAGGCGCGTCCGGGGAGGGGCAGACGGATTTTCACGACATCGCCGGTGTCGTCGTGGACCGGGCGGCCGATGCGCTGATCGTGGCGAACCGGGGCGATGCCACGCTGCGCACGTTCGCGCTCGACGGCGCGTGGCGTGACACCCGGGGCGGCGCGGGCGGCGGGCCGCGTGAACTCGGGGAACTGACGGCGCTCTTCGGATATCGGGGCGATTCCGTGGTCGTATTCGATGACGAGCGCGGCGACGTGTCCGTGTGGTCGTACGCCGGCGGGGAGGTGCGGCGCGTCCGGATTCCGATCCTTCCGGGGGACACCCTGCAGTCCCCGCGATTGCAGGGTTCCATGGTTGACGGTCGGCTCGTGTGGGCCGTCGAAAGGCCTGACCGAAGCGTCGACGAGATCGGCGAGTCTCATCCCCTGCAGATCGTCATCTTCCTCACGTCGGCCGAGGGAACCGGTTTCGACCCCGTCGCGGAGACCACGGGGATACGGGTCTTCCGCTATCCCGGAGACTCCTACATCTCGGGCCGCATTGCGTTCTCGCCTCAGCCGTTCGTGCTGCCCCGCGATTCGGTCCTTCTCTACGGGTCCACGGGACGTCCGCGCGCGGAGCGGGTGACGCCTGGCGGCATGCCGCTGGCCCCGATCGAGTTCTCCCTCCCATCGATTCCCGTGACCGCGGAGGACCGCGAGGTGGCGCTGGCTCCCCTCCGCGCCGAGATGAACCGTCTCCTGCCGGCCCAACTGCGGACCCGCATGACGGCCACGCTCGATGTGTGGGCGGTTCCCGATTCCTTCCCGCCTCTGGGAAGCGTGGTTGCGGGCGACGACGGCCGCGTCTGGGTAACGGGTTACCGGCCGCGAACGGACGCCGCGCGCGGCGGAGAAGAGGCCACGATCTGGAGCGTGTACGCCGGGCCGGGAAGCCCCGCCCGCGACGTCGAGTTTCCCGGCGGCTTCGATCTGCTGTGGGCCGACGAAACGGAGGCGGTCGGAGTGGTGCGGGATGAACTCGATATCGAACACATCCTGATCGTCCCGCTGCCCGCGGGCGCGAGGGCACCGGGGAGATGAAGCCGCCCCGGATCCAGGACATCGGTCTCGCCGTGTGCTTCATCCTGCTGGCGGTGATCGCGTTCCGTCCGTCGGGCGTCGTCGGCGCCCGCCTGCGGGAGTGGAAGGCCGAGCGGCAGGTGCTCGCGCTCTACCGGGAGGGGTGGAAGGAGGCCGCCGCGGACCGGAGAAGCGTGCTCGGGGAGGACGCGGCCCCGCACGTGATCTTCGAATTCAGCGACTACCTGTGCCCCTTCTGCCGCTCGTCGCACGAGACCGTGAACGCGTGGGTGGCGTCGGGTGACGCCCGGGTCGTGCTGGTGCACGTGCCCCTCTCGGAACGTTCCGCACAGGCGGCGCGCGCGGCGATCTGCGCGCAGAAGCAGGGCGCGTTCGCGCCCATGCACGACTACCTGATGACGAACGAGGACTGGACGACGGGAGAACTGGACTGGGAATCCTCCGCGCTGGCCGCGGACGTTCCCGCGGGGCTGTATTCCACAGAACGCTCGTGTCTTCCAGTCGAGTCCC
>NZ_CANPVT010000023.1 GCF_947581735.1 Candidatus Palauibacter soopunensis | reverse complement strand
GGATCTCCGCGAGGTCGCGGTAGGAGACCGCGCCGTGGACGCCGATGTCGGTCAGGGCCCCGGCGCAGCGTTCGGGGAAGGGGATGGACCCGCGCTCGCGGTCCGCGGCGTATTCTCGGCGGTGGCCTTTCCGCATCGGAGAGCGATTGCGGCTGGGTGGCGCGGCCGGGCGCGGATCCGGTTCGACCGTGCGGCCGAACATCTCCCTCCCTCTCATCGGTCGTTCAGCGGCTCGGCCCGGCGCCGCGCGCCGGGGTGGGGATCTGCGGCACGTGAACGACGATCCTCTGCGGTCCCTGCGCGGGCGTGCGGACCGCCGCCACGGCGACGGGATCGCGCGCGGCCACGCGCTCGCGGTGCCGGTCGAGCACGAAGTCGGAGATCTTCTGCGCGTCCGCGGCCGCGCGCCGGATCTCGCGCGGGTCCTCCTCAAGCGCCTGGATCCAGCCCTCGACGTAGGCCGCGCCCCGCGCCGGGTCGTGGCCGACGCCCACGCGCTCGCCGGTCATCATCGCGCTGATCTCGGCCCGCAGCTCCTCGCGGGCGTACTCGGGCGAGCCGAACCCGTTGTTGATCCCCTCGATGAGGGTGTCGCGCTTCATCCGGCTCTCGTGGCCGGTGCTGTGGCCCAGCTCGTGGAGCGCGGTCTGGTAGTAGTGGTTCGCCGACGGGAACTGCCCGCGCTCGGGCAGCACGATCTCGTCGCGCTTCATGTGGTAGTAGGCGCGGTCGCCCTGGACGTGGCGGACCGGGACGCCGACGTCCTCCATGACCCGCTCGGCCTGCTGGTGCACCTTCCAGAGCGGCTCGGGCGTCGGGTTCGAGCGCTCGGGCAGCCCGTCGGCCTGCTCGGCGTTGAACACCGTGTACTGGCGCACGAACGGCGCCTTGAGCTTCTCGTAGCGGTAGACCTTCTTGCCCTCGGCGTCCCTCCTCGGCCGACCCTGCTCGTCGGTCACGGCGATCCGCTTCTTGTCCTGGAAGGAGAGGATGCGGGTGCCGCGCTCGCCCTTCCTGACCTGCCCGCCCCGGGTCTGGATCTGGCGGTAGGTGCCCCAGCGCACGTCGCCGTAGCCCATCTCCTGCTGCACGGAGGCGAGGTGCAGGCTGTTCCCGCCCCGGTAGGAGCGGTCGGTGTCCACGTTCATGGGCATCACGCGCTCGCCCGGCGCCCACGGCTTCTGCCACGGCGCGGTGCCCTGCCTGATCTGCTCGATGATCGCGTCGGCGAACTTGCGGTGGTATTCGTCGTGGTTCATGCGTCCACCTCCTCGCCGGCGGCGCCGTGCGGGTCGTCCCAGGCGGCGGCGATCTCGTCCTCGTCGCCTACGTCCTCGGGGAAGAGGCCGTACTGCTCGGCCAGGAAGGCGTCGACTTCGAGCGTGTCGCCGCTGTCGCGGGCGAGTTCGCGGTCGAAGTCCTCGAACGTCTTGACTCGGATGGTCCGGTCGTCGCACTTCATGCGTTCACCTCCTTCGGTGGTTGGGTGGTCCATGTCGGTTCCGTGATCCAGCGGCCGGTGGCCGCGTCGTAGCCGCGCACTTCGAGCGCCTCTTCGACGAATCGGCGTCCGTCTCGGCGGGTCACGTGCAGCACGAGCGCGATTCCGTCCACGACGCCCCGGCAGGTGACCTCCCAGGGCAGCGCATCTCCCGCCTGCATCGCGCAGCTCGCGAGACGCGAGAGCGCGGAGCGGGCGTTGTTGGCGTGGATGGTGGTGAGCGATCCGCCGTGGCCGGTGTTGAGGGCCTGGAGCAGGTCGGCGGCCTCGCCGCCCCGGACCTCGCCGACGACGATGTGGTCGGGCCGGTGGCGGAGCGCGTGGCGCACCAGGTCGCGGATCGAGACGGGCGTCTCCGAGAGCGTGGCTCCCGCCTCGAACCGGAGGCAGTTCGCCCGGTCGATCCTGAGTTCGAGGGTGTCCTCGATGGCGACGATCCGCTCGTCTTCGGGCAGCAGTTCGATCAGCGCGTTCAGGAGCGTCGTCTTCCCGGACCCCGTGCCGCCCGAGACGAGCACGTTGCGGCGGGCGAGCAGGGTCCGGCGGGCGGCTTCGAGGGCTTGCTCCGGCAGCGAGCCCATGCGGACGAGATCCTCGGCCGTGAACGCCCGGCCCCCGAACCGGCGGATGGTGATCGCGACCTCGGGCGCGGCGGGCGGCGTGCAGATCGCGACCCGCGATCCGTCCTCCAGCCGAGCGTCCAGGATGGGCCGGGCCGCGGGATCGAGTCCGAGCGGCCGGGCGATGTGGATGGCCGCGCGGTGGAGCCACGCGGCGGTGAGTCCGGGCGCCTCGTGGGGCTCCAGCCTACCGGCCCGCTCGACCCAGACGTTGCCGGGTCCGTTGATCATGATCTCGGAGACCTCCGGGTCCCCAAGCAGGGATTCCAAACCCGGCAGGAACGGGGCGAGATGGTCCACGCCGCTGGCGCGCTTCATATCCGCCCCTCCTCGCGCTGCCGCCAGTAGCCCTGGGTCCTGGGCAGGTAGTGGGGCTTGAGGTAGACGCGCCGGGCCGGGAGGGACTTCACCCCGTCGTACGGGAGACAGATCGCCTGGTAGTTGGCGAGCAGGCCGAACTGGCGGGGGGTGAACACCGGCTCCCTCTGTTGCCGGAACGACTTGCTCGCGCCGAGCTGGCCGTCGCCGCCCCCGGCCCGTCCAGACAGGAGCGAGAACTCGGGCTTGTTCGAGGTCTCGGTGAACGTGTAGGACGCCTGCGTCTTCTTGACATCGCCGCACATGTCGGACGCGATCTTGGCCGAGGCGTCGTCGGACAGCGACAGGAAGATCCGGGTGCGGAGCGTCTGGACGAGCGTGCGCCACGCCTCGCCCGAGGGGAGCACGGAGCGGAGCGACGAGATCGACTGCGTGGCGACGATGGGGATGCACCGGCATTGGCGCGTTAGGGCAAACGCCTTCTCGTCGCCCGACGGGTCGTCCTGTCCGACGGTGGCGAAAGCCTGGTACTCATCGCAGATGAACACGGCGGGCCGCATGTAGCGGTCGGGCCGGAGCGCGGCTGCGGCCGGACGCCGGAGCAGCGCCTGCATCCAGGCGTTCTTGAGGAACACGCCGATGGCTCGGGCCAGCGCCGGGTTCGCGCCGGCGGGCATGTTGAGCGCCAGCACCTTGCCGCCCTCGATCAACTCGGCGAGCGGCGGCAGCCTGCGCCGGAGCCCCGGCATGGGCTGCACGTCCGGGACCTCCTCGTCGTCCCCGCCGTCCGTCCGTGCGGCCGGGGGATCGTCAGGCGGCGGCGGACAAAACACGGCCGCCACGTCCGGCTGGTCGAAGAGCGAGAGGAACACAGAGATGCCTTCGACGATCGAGGTGCGGAGCTTGGCGTCGAGCTTCATCCAGTCATTGCGATACCACCGCTCGACGGCTTCCACCTGCTCGGCGTACTCGCGTCCCACCCCGCTTCCCACCGGCTCCGTGGCGTACTCGACCTTCAGCTCCGCGAGAAGCGCCGCGCGTTCCGGATCGAGGGAACACGCCACCGTGTCGCTGCCGGCCGCCATGTCCCAATCCCAAGCACCGAGCGTCTTCTTGTGCTTGGTGAGAACCTTCGCGGCGGTGACAACCCGCATGGGGCACCGCCGAAGGGCCTCCGCCTTCGCCTCCCCGATCTTGTTCGAGAAGAGCTTCGCGTCGACCGTGCAGCGGTAGATGTCGCGAAGCGTGACCCAGCCGCCGGGCAGGAGCCGGTGGAGTTCAACGATCCAGCGAACGAGGTTCGTGTACGCCTGCTGCCAGAACGGTTCTCGTGACTTGCCGAAGAGCTGGTTGATGAGCGATGCGACGCTGTACGCCATCGAGTAGGAGTCGAGCAGCGGATCGTCGAGCGGGTTCCACTGCCAAGCCCCCCCGAGCCCGATTTCGAGGTAGTCGTCCTCCCGCCCGGCCTCGCTCAGGATGCTCCGGACCTGGTGACAGAAGTCTCCCTTGACTTCGAGCACGAGCGCGCCCGCCCTGCGCTTGGGGTCGTCCGCCCGCCAGTGGAGCAGCTGCCGCGCGAACGGGTACATGCAGGCCGTGGTCTTGCCGGTGCCGACGGCCCCGACGACGAGGACGCCCGTGTAGAGCCCCTTCTCGGGGACGACGAGCCAGGAGGGGTTGTCGCTCTCCCGGGCAACGGTGGGGTGGTGCAGTTCGCCGACGACGAGTGACGGCGCGTCGTCCCTGGGCGAGTTGGGCCAGGCGGGCAGCCTGCCCCGGTTCCGGCGCATGGCGAGCGGCTCCAGCCAGACCCGCGAGACCGAGCGCATCACGCTGCCGGCCAGGACAACGGCCGCGGCGGGCGCGACGTAATACCACGCGCGGATCGCCGCATGGATGCCCGGATCGTTGTGGGCGATCAGGTCCAGAAACGGGTTGCCGCCGATGGGCGGAAACGGCGCGAGGAGCGCGCGCACGGCTGCCACCGTCAGCGCCGCCCCGATGAGGACCAGGGTCCACGGCTTCATCGGCCGGACACCCTTCCCGGAGGGATCTCTGGCACTGGAGCGACCCGTCGAGGCGGGGGGGCGAGTTGTGAAAACACACTCGGCCCTACGCCGCACCGAGCCCTCGGCGAGGCGGGTCGCTCCAGCCACGGCCCCCGTGGCCCGTCCGGCGTCGGGCCGGCGGGCCGCGGGGCCGCAAGACGCCACCGCGCAAGCGGATGGACGGAAGGCCGCATGTGAATCGCCGGGGGCCGGATTCGTGAAACGACCCCCCGCGTCGTTTTCACGCCGCGGTTCGGCATAGGACGCGCTCCGGTCACCGGTAGCGGACCCTTGCGAGGCGCTCGGTGCGCCATGCGGCCCCGCGGTCGATCGATCCGCGCCCGCCCCGGCGCCGCGCCTGCTCCTCCAGCGCGACGCTGCGCTTCAGGGCGGCCTGGAGGCCGCCGAACTCCTCAAGGATGTGGACCGCGCCCTTGAGGATCGCCCGCTCGATCCGGGCGAGTTCCTCGGCCGCACCAATTTCGGACTCGCCGGGACCACCGGGCTCGGACCATCCACGCGTCACCCGCCGCGCCCGTTCGAGCTCCCGTGCAGTGCGCGCCACGGCCACGACCTCGACCGAGCGGCCAAGTCCTCGGAGCGCGCGCCAGAGCCCGCGGTGCGCGCTGCCCCACGAGCGGAGCGCTGTCGAGGTGTCGTGGCCGGGGTCTGCGTAGACGAACAGGGCGCGTGCGGAGTCGAGCGCGACCGGCAGCTTCACGGGGAAGTAGCGCCGGGTGGTACGGGCGGCTCCCCGGTACACGCGCACGGGCAGGAGCGAGCGCTCGAGGCCGAGCGCCTCGAACGCGGACACCTTCTCCTGTTCCGTGGGGAGCCAGGGCAGGTCGGTGTGCTCGATCACGTAGTCGAGCGAGAGCAGGCGGCGCAGAAGCACTTCGGTCGAAGCGCCGCGGCGGTGGCGGATGTGCTCGGCTCCGAGCGCCCGGTACACGGGACGGGCGAAGATCCGGCCAACCCGGCCCATGCCGGCGACGCCGGGCTCCGTCTCCTCGCTCGCGACGCGCTCGGCGATCAGCCCGTGGACGCCGCGCCGGACCTGTTCCGGATGCGCGTCCATGAACCGCGCCCACTGCGCGCGGGTGAACACGCCGCTGTGCAGGCAGACCAGCGCGATCCACTCGGCCTTCCTGCCCGTCCACCCGAACGCCTCCAGCGCCTTCTCGCGTCCCTTCAGGTGCGCGATCATCGCCCGTCTCCCGTCACGAGCGCCCGGTCGGCCCGCATGTAGGTGACTAGGAGCCCCATCGGGTTGTGAACGACGAGTTCGTTCGGGATCGAGTCGAGGAACTCGAACCGGAGCGTGAGCGACCAGCGCTCGCGGCGCAGCTCCTGTTCGCCCCTCAGGTGCACGAGGTCGAAGTCCGCCGTCGCGCCGTGCGGCGGCTCGGGCGCGGGGTGGATGCGGAGCACGACCTGCTCGACTTCGGTTTCGGTGTCGGCGGTACCCGCCGCCACGCTCGCGACCTCCGCGCCGTCCCGCTGGAACGCGGCGTTCGCCAAGTCCGTGCTCAGGAACCGGAGGCTCCGCGTCCATTGCTCCTGCGCGGTCGCCCGGCGGCGAGAGTGGAAGTCGTGGACGAACCGGTTCAGGAAGTATTTCGTGGTCGGATCGAGCGGATCGGCCTGAGCGGTCGCGGCTTCGTAGGCCAGCGCCTCGGCGCGGCCCACCTCGTCCACACGGACGACGATGGGCTTGGGCGGCTCCGCGCCCGCGATCCGAAGCAGCACGAATACCCCAAGGACGATGCTTGCCGAGAGGAAGATCAGGATCGTCCGGAGCTTCCGGTTCGCCTGCACGGCCTCGCCCCAGATCTCGGCGTACTCGCGGCCCGCGTCTCCATCTCCGTTCATTCGCGCTCTTCTCATTCCTGGCATCTCCAAGGATCTCAGACGGGCTTGACGGGGGCGGCGGCCTTGCCGGCTCCCTGCATGACGAGCGCGACGAACCCGGACCCGGCGGAGCCGGAACCGGAGACGAGCATCGAGGCGAGTTCGCCGACCTTGAGCCCGGCCATGAGGCCGGAGACGACGAGCGGCATGAGGACGACGGCCCAGAGCCAGAGCTCGAACGGGTCCGCCGTGCCGGTGCCCATCAGGGCATCGGCGTAGGTCGTGATGTAGCCCATGCCGACGCCCATGAAGACCCTGAGCACCGCACCGGCCACGACGCCGTAGAGCGTGTAGACCATCATGGTCCGGAACCATCCCCAGAACAGGAACGAGAGCGGCTCGAAGAGCAGGAACGCGATGAACACCGGACCGAGCAGGATCGCGATGGCGATGGCGACCTGCGCCCAGATCACCTGCGCGTAGGTGACGCAGAACAGCGCCAGCAGGCAGACCACGAGCGAGGCGCCCATCACGAGCGTGACGAGCGAGGAGAAGATCACGGTCGTGCCCGCCGTCACGATCGAGAGCAGGTTGCCCGTGGACCACGCCGCGCCCAGGTGCGCGCTGTACGCCTGCACCAGCGTGGCCATCTCGGTGTAGCCCGCCGACACCACGTCGGAGAGGAACAGGTTCTGGAGCCAGATCCCGCCTCCGGCCACCATGGCCGGGAACGTGAGCCCGACGCCCGGGATTGGGACGACGTAGTAGTGGAGCAGCGTGCGGGGGATCGCGATCCCGATCACGAGCTTGACGATCTCCCAGGGCTGGAACG